>CAZFSQ010000177.1:0-5485 GCA_964521975.1 uncultured Oligoflexales bacterium
AAAACCATCGCACCCATTTTTTCCATTCGCTATTTAGTTTTTTGCATCCCGCCATTCGTTATGCTCATCGGACTAGGTATCACATCTATAAAAAACCGATTCGTTCTCTTAAGCGCCGGCTGTGCCATTACCATCCTCTCTTCTCTATCAATTGCTGAAATGTACAAAGAACCCAAAGAGGACTGGCGAGGAACCGTTGAGTATGTACTGAAAAATGGAGATCAAAACGATGCGATTATTTTCTTTTCTTACTATATAAAACCATCTTTTGATTATTATTTAGCAAGGCAGGGAAATGACAAAAAAATTACCACCTATGAAATATCTTCGGGGCCCTATGCGCCAGGTGGGGCAATGAAAGTAATTCCATACCCAAATCAAACACTCCTTAGTGAAATCAAAAAAAACCACTCGCGAGTATGGCTAATTCTCAGTCATCACGGAAATTATCCTTATTACCGGGTCTTACAATCACGACTAAAAAAAGGGGGGGAGATCCTCCTACATAAATCGGACAAGTCAAACTCTATTCAGGTCATTTTATTTGAAAGAAGAGACAAAAATTCATGGGAAAAATAAAATCTCATCATCTCATCTTATGTGGCCTAACAATTTTCTCCTTGTTACTTAACTTGAAGGTAATGGGAACTCGAAGTTTATGGGTGGATGAAATTTTTAGCGTCACCGTTGCAAAAAGTTTTACCTCCATGAAATCCATGCTTTCCACATGGGAAATAAATATGTGGTTTTACTATTTCCTGTTATTTCTCTGGATGAAGTTAGGTGGAAGTGATTTCTGGATTCGAATTCTTTCCCTCATTTTTTCAACGGCTTCCATACCACTAATGTATTTCCTGGGAAAAAAGATTTTTGATACTAAAACTTCATTATTTTCATGCTTACTGCTCTCGTTACAATGGATATTCGTTTATTATTCAGCAGAAGCCCGAAGCTATAGTTTGCTCATTTTTCTATGTATTCTTTCTACCCTTACTCTCATTTTCTCTCTCGAAAAGCCGACCTTAAAATTTCAATTCTTTTATTTTATTTCCTGTGTTCTGATTTCATACACACATATTTATGGTTTTTTTGTTGTGGTTTCACATTCTGTTGCTCTATGTTTTTTACCCAAACAATATCGTGGGCTTTGGCTTCGATATCTAACTATTTACTTATTGATGGGACTTTGTTTAACGCCGCTTCTATATGTTGGGGGACAGCAAGCAGATTGGATTGAAAAACCAAACCTGCACACGATTTATTACTCCATGGTTGTTTTATTCGGGGGGGGGTTAGTTCCAGCACTTGGCATCGGCACCCTGCTACTGATCTCTGGTATTCATGAAAAATATAAAACACCTGCTAATACCCCAATAAAAAACTGGGCCAGCCTATTATTGATTTCTTGGCTGACAGTTCCAGTCGTTATCAGTTTCATTATTTCAATTATTTCAACACCCATTTTCTTTTTCCGTTATTTAATGGTCTGCATACCCGCATATGTTTTTTGGGTAAGCTTTGGATTAATTTCTCTTCAGAAAAAATCATTAAAAATTGCCCTAGGAATAATTTTTATATTTTTTTCATCATTTATTCTCTACAACAAGGTTACTGAAAACCCCTATGAAGATTGGAAGGAAATTTCTGACTACATCTCAAATAATTCAAGGGGTGAAGATGGGGTAATTTTTTGCTCTTATTTCATTAAACCATCGTATGATTATTATTCTGATAAAAAGGTTCCAGCGTATGAATTAGCCTTTGGTACCTATGATCCAGGCGGGGGAGAATTACAACCCTATCCAAATCGCAAGCTTCTTGCTGAAATCAAGAAAAAACACAAGAGACTTTGGCTAATTTCCCTATATAACTACAAAAGTAATTTTGACTATCTATGTTATACACTCGAAGATGTATACAAATATCAATTTTCTTCGCTAACAAAATTAAAAAGGGCGAGACTTTATTTATATGAACAAAAACCCCAATAACGCATTCCGGTACCAACTGGATGTTCTTTTTGCGCTAATCCTGGGGTTTACGTGCTGGGCAAACATTGTGTTGTTTTATGAAGGACCTCATATAAACGTTTGGATACCTCCATTTCACCCCAGTATTGACCTAAACAACATCTGGCAATTAGGGGCCGAATACAATCATATCGCACTAGCAATTTTGAAAGGTAGAGGCTTTAGTGATCCTTTCGGTGCATTTACAGGACCCACAGCCTGGATGCCACCAGTACTTCCTCTCATTTTGGTTTGCTTCCATACTGTTTCAAATGGCTCTCTCTTAATGACGACGGTTCTTTTTGTGATTCTGTCCAATCTTATTTTGTTTTGGGTAGGGGCATGCTTAATTAAGTATGCCAATAAAACGTGGGGAATTAATTCTGGTTGGAGAATTTTAGTTATTTATTCCCTGCTTCTTTTTTTAAATTTTCATTGGTTTTTCCAGGCAACACATGATCCTCCTTTTATCGCTGGTGCTTTCATGTTGATTTGTCTACTTGCGAACAAAATTTTTAAAGAAGGGCTTTCTAAAAATAACCTGCTTATTTGGTCGGGGATTTCTAGTTTTTTTCCTTTGTTAAACCCAAGCTTGGGGTTGGTCTGGGTCTCGATTCATTTATATTTATTAAAAAGCTCAATTAAGTCGAAACAAAACTTGAAGATATGGGGACTGGCTTTTTTAATTTTTACGGTTCCTACAATGGGTTGGACAGCACGGAACTATATTGTTTTCAAAAAATTTATCCCAGTTAAATCAAATCTTTTTTACGACGCCTACCAGGCTAATGCTATTAGCCAAAATGGGATTTTAACGTTTGAAGTTTTTGATAGTCACCCGTACAAATCGATTTCAAGGAAGGATTGCGACTATGGAAAATTAAAAGAAACCGAGTACAATGAAAAGTATAAAAGAAAATTTCTTTATGATTTAAAAAACACCCCATACGAATACGTTAATCGGACCCTTAATCGTGCGCTAGCTATTTACTTTATTTACCCGCCAAAATATTTTAATGAACGTTCAATAATTTATTTTATCTTTTATCCCTTTCTCGGTTTTTCCATTCTCTTGTTCTTCTCCAACCTTAAAAGGACAAATCCGCTGGAGAGAATTTCATGCGCATCCATTCTAATTTTCTTTCTTCCATACGTTTTAATTACTTTTTATGGAAGGTATTATTCTTATGCCATCGGTCCCGAAACTCTATTAATATTTTCTCAACTCGAATATTATTTCCATAGGCCAAAACCATTAAGCCTTTCTTAGCTCAAATTGAGCGATATAAATCGTGCCGATTCTTTCCTTATAAACAATTCGATAATTTTTCTGTTCATAAATTTTAATTTTCGATTCCGCCCAATCAAAATCAGAATAGACTCGATCTTGGCAAATGAGCCAAAATCTTTCGTATTTAGCGTCTGGATCAAAGTCCCTCCAAGATAAACCAAGGTCTTTGCCCGAACGATCGTAGTAATAACTAAAAGGAATCCAATTATAATCAGGTGTTATTCTTATTTTTTCTCCACCACTAGCTCTGTCAACGATGCTTCTTACTATTGTCCGCCAATCTTCATTATTCTCGGGTTGGCGTAATGATGAGCCGAAAGCCATACCACTGCCAATAACTAAGATAAAAAACAAGAATTGGGAGACATATTTTCTTTGGATATCACCCAAGGCCATGCATACAGCGAACAAAAAAGGAGGGACACACATTAAGACGTAACGATCTAAAAAAACAGGCTTAGAAATATGTGAATATGAAAAAGAAATTAAAACCGGCAAAAAGGACCATCCACACAAAAAAATAAAATTCCACCCTCTATCACCAGCATACTTCTTCTTCTTTATAAAATTAAAGAGTGAATGAACCAACACACCAAGGGTTAAGCCACACAACAAGATATTTCCACCAGAATAATCAGTAAAAATATTAATTAGGTCAGCAAATTGCGGCCTTCGAATCCAATCAACCATGTGGGCTGATTGCGCTGCAAAAAGTAGCGGAGAAATTCCCAAACAAATTGATAGAAATAACCCTCCCATCAAAAGAAGACTTATCCTTTTAAATGGATTAATAATATAAAGGATCCCCTGCACAAAAATTATTAGACATCCAAAAAGATGGGAATAAACCATGGCAATAGAGGAGAAAATAAAAATTATTTTATACCTCCGATCAGTGGGATTCTTTAGGATCACATAAAATGCATGCATGGATAAAATAGAAAGGAAAGTAAAAAGCATATAGCTTCTCGCCTCCTGCGCATAACGAAGGAAAAAACTATTAACGGATAATAAGATTAGAGAAAACAATGCGGCTTGGTCTTCTTCCATTGATTTACCAAGTGAATACACTTGAATAATAGACGCTGCAGCCAACAATACGGAGAAGCTCCGAATTACAAATTCTGATTGCCCGAGTTGCTGCCAAACCAAAAGGAGAAAATAATAAAGCCACATATTCGTTTCTTTCGTCCAAAAATACGGAAGATGGCCCTTAAAGTCTCCCGAAAACCGCATACTGAAAACTTCATCCAACCAAAAAGACGGGCGTTGCAAATGGATAAGATAGGCCCCGATTAGTGTTAAAACGATGGAAACAGCAAGAAGTACCTTTTCACTAATTGATGTAAGTTTCATTTTTTTATTCTAAATGACCGGTAAGCGCGGATCAATCTATTTATAATTTTGATTCGCTGGCAATTAGGCTAGAATCCCGTAAATTACCGTGATGACCTTTCACTTGAAGTCGGGAAAAATCGATCTATACCGATTGTGCTTTCTAACCTGCACGGTACTTGCTGTTTTGCCGCTCTGGTGCGGGAAATACCTGCCCATGATTGACCTTCCTCAGCATGCAGCCCAAATTTCCATTATCCGCAACATCAACAATCCGGCGTTTGGCTTCCACGATCAATTCAACCTGCATTGGTTTATCCCTTATTCTCTGGCTTACTTTGTTGGGGCGTGTTTTGCCTATATTGTTCCCGTCGTTGTCGCGATTAAGATCACCGTAACCCTCGCCGTGCTTGCTCTACCCCTCGCTATGCACGAATTGGTCAAAGAAACGGATGGAGACGTCTGGTGGGCATTAACCGGTTTTCCCTTGGCTTATGGCTACAGTTTCTATTGGGGGTTCTTAAGCCACATCTTTGCTATTCCTATCGGGGTTTACTTTGTCGCCCGGGTCTACAACTATTTGAAATATCCGTCCGTCCTAAGGGGAATTCTTTTGGGACTGCTGGGAATTGTCCTTTTCTTTGGCCACGCGATCGTTTTTGGAATGTGCATGGCCGTTTCAGGCCTGGTTGTCCTGTCCCACGTGCGATCGATAAAGGACACCATATTGAAACTCTTTCCGTTTCTTTTTCCTGTTCCTTGCATGCTTTATTGGTTCCAATCGCCACGAAATGAAGTTCCGTCGGTTGGCCCCGGAACAGAATGGGCTTTTACGGGGATCAAACGTTTT
>CAZFSQ010000178.1:0-5474 GCA_964521975.1 uncultured Oligoflexales bacterium
TGATCATAATGACCTTTTAACATTATGTGATCACCGTATTATCGCTAACTGGCTTTTAGAGCGAATTGCCGAAGATTACAATGTCCAAGTATCCTTTGATAATAAACCTAAAACAGGGGATTGGAACGGGGCTGGATGCCATACTAATTTTTCAACTCGAGATATGAGAGATAAATCAACAGGAAAAGCGACAATTGATGCGGCAGTTGCTGCACTGTCAGCCAAACATAATGAGCATATCCAGGTCTATGGTGCTGGTAATGATCAACGGCTTACTGGTAAACATGAAACCTGTTCTTTCCGTCAGTTCCGTTCAGGGACATCGGATCGTGGGGCCTCTGTACGTATTCCTTTGAGCGTCGCTCAGAAAGGATATGGGTATATCGAAGATCGTCGTCCTGGTGCAAATTCGGACCCTTATGTGGTATCTGCGCGCTTAATTTCAACGGTGGCTAATCTTGATTTTGATCATAAATTTCGGCCCTTCGTTAATCTTAGCCTTGCCCAACCTACCTGTTCTTAATTTTTTTGACCATACAAGGGGACGTTATCACTTTTTTTCATTTTAAGGGGGTGTTTTGCTACCCTCCTTATATACCATTTTTTTTCGTTACATTTTTAGTCCTCTAATTCTCGTTTATAGACTGTATGTCTTGAATATCTCTTCGCTTAGAGGTGCAAAAATTTTTGATTAGGAGGTGAATATAATGGATGTTAGAGGTGTGAGTTCTTCTTCTCATTCTGGGTCCTCTTCTGGGGCTCCTAAGTTTGGAAGTGCTGATTTTAGTGAAATTCTTGAAGCTACTGAAAAAACTGTTAATGATGGGCTTAGTTCATACAAGGCAGAGTCTTCTGATTTAGGGTTATCTGCTCTCCGCAAATTGGAAGAGTCCCTATTTAGTAAACTTTCTCCGAAAGGCCAAGCATCTCGGTCTTATGGGGACAGAGGGTCTATCGCTTAGAATAATTGTCCTAAGCTAAAATGGAGAATTGTGTCTTGTTCTCCTTGAGCTAAATCAAACCGTAGGGGTCCGATCGGTGTAAAAAATCGGACCCCTATTCCATATCCGGTGTGGATATCTTCAGTCGAAAGTCCGTACCCTGTTTCAAATATTTTTCCTAAATCTAAAAATAAGACTATTTGTTTTTTTTCAGAAATATCTTTTCTCAACTCAAGATTACATAATAATTCCCTGTACCCGATAAAGGATCGATTGGTTCGATATCCTCTTAATGTATTCGGTCCACCAATTTCATAGGCTTCCTGCTCAAAGGTTTGCCGGTTATGATCATTTAGCCTAAAAATACCAGCAAATATACGTGCGCCGGCAACTACACTTGGGGTCATTGGCAGAAACCCCGCTAATGTGCCTCCAACTCTTGTAAATTCGATTCCTTCTGTTTTTACTAGCCCCATATCCCAACCTTTTTCGACATTAATGGTCCAATAAATTCCTTTTCTGGGATTAAATTGATTATCTAATTGTACGTAACTTATTGTTTGGTCAAGAGATTGCACTGAATATGGCTCTAGAGAAATACGCTCTAAATCATCGTTTTCGATTTTTTCTAGTTTAAATGAGGTGGTGTAATAGCATCGATTATTAATTACAGGAGCTGTGAGAGAAATATCTCCTCCAAACCTCTTCATATTGTAGAGATTCTCATCATCGGTATTAGATACACGCTCTCTCTCCTCGCGCAACCAACCATCAACTGCAAAATCGACGGATTTTCCTTTGATGTACCATGGTTGGGTATAGCGCACTTTATGGCTTTTGACACTAATATCTGTATTTTCGATGTTAAATTGAATCGTGCCAGATAATCCATCTCCATGCATCAGTAAATGATTAATATTTCCTCTAAAAAACGAGACTAGAGTGTTATCCCGCATATCAAGTTCAAGCCCCGTATCGATTCGGTTCGCTTTTTTTTCAATGACTTTGAAGGTCACGATGATAGAAGTTCGAGTGGCATTTTCCTGTAAAAATGGTGCTGATACATCCCTAAAATATCCTGTTTGAATTAGGTTATCTCGATCGCTTCTCAGTTGAAACGAATTAAATACTGATTTTGGTTTCGACGTCATTTTTTGATTTACTAATTTTTCTTGAATTTTATTTAAACCTTCCCACTTAATTTCTTCGATATGACCTTCATCTACGATGATTTCTAGGGTATCCCCTTTCATTTCAGATGAGACAATTTGAAATAAATCATAGCCTTTGATGTGGTAGTATTCGCTAAGAGTCATTAGATCTTCTTTGAGATATTTAATATTGAGCGAATTTCCTTTTTTATTTTTCATTAATTTTTGTAATTTTTTTTCTCTAAATACTGTATTCCCCTCAATATTAATATTATTTATTTTCGGATAAGGGGTACAAATAAAGGTTAATTTAATTCCATTTTCTACGGACTTTGTTTGTGGAGTTACTTTTTGAAAAAATCCAGATAAAATCAACTGATTAATGTCACTTTTTAAATCTTCTTCTTTAATCCGATATCCAATTTTAGTGCTTAGAGTCACATTGAGGGTCTCGATGATCCCCTCTGCTCCTACATATCCAATTTCTCTGACAGGCTGATCTAAGTGAACATCAGCTACTATCGGGATTGATAATATGGTACAAAGTACAATTATTTTTTTTAAAAAATTAAAATTCATGGCTATATTTTAGAGAAAACTTTTGTCTTGCTGTCCTTTCATTGTCTTCCTGTGTATTAGCAAATCCAATTGAAAATTCTTTTAATAAAAAATATTGAAGCTCGACTTCGGATAATAGCGTTGACCGATCTCGACTTTGTCGTTGTTGCCCTAAATCTAGATTTGTTTTGGCTCTTAAATACAGTTTACTATCAATGAGTTGCTGTGCCGCACTAATTCCTAAATCATTTTGCTCATTGATATCATTATTATTTCTGATGACCGCTCTTCCGAAATTGTAGTTTACTCTAAAGTCATATAATCCCACATTTTGAGCAATTTCTCTTTCAATTGGCCTTAAAAACTGCTGCCTCACTAGTAGGTTAATTTGATTTTCACCGACCACATTCATAAGTTTTTGAGTTTGACTTCCGTTGGAAGCATTGGTTTGATTTCGCTGATCAGCGGCGAGTTCTGGCGCAATAATCTGGATTAATTCGGCTGAATTTCGATCCTGTTTATTTCCTGGAGAAAAGAGAGAATATTTTTTCTGGAAAATAATACTGCTTGATTTTGGATAAATATCGGACATCGTATAATGATTAATTTCAATATTTTCTAGTTTATAAATTGACCCATTTAGTGTGATCAATAGGGCACCATATGGCTCAGATATGCGACTATTATCGGTTGAGGCTACGGGGGGCTCAATAATGCTTAAGGCAGACAGATGAATAATAGGAATAAGATGTTTGATCCCATCTGATCCTACTTCGTTTTGGAAAGCGAGATCATTTTCCCTCACTTTGTATTTTTCATTTTTGAAAAAATATTCTTGATCTTCAGGTCTTAGTAATTCAAAAGTTCGGTTAAATAGGCTAATATTTCCTTCTTTGAGTTGGATTATATTGGCAATTTCAGGCTCCAATGTAGTGCCGGAAATTTTGATGGGGGTTTTATTTTCTTTAAGTTCAAAGTCGATTGTATTGGCAAGGCCAGAAATCATATTTTTTCCGAATACTCCTCCTTGAACATGCACATCTTTGCCTACTTCTGCAAAAATTTCTAATCCCCAGTTGAGGAAAGGCTCTGCTTTTTTGCTGGGTTCAATCAGAATTTCACCTTCTGAAATCTTAAAATCACTCCTAATTTTGGCAAAATCACCATGTCGCTTCCAGTCTAGACTTTTCTGGAAATCTCTTTGCTGCTGGGACAATGGGATTGTGAGGGGGCCATTGACGGCTAATTGTCGGATATTCACCTTTCCTTGGTAGGCTGCTGGGACATGAACATACATAATTGTTGGATCCGTTTTAACATTAAAATTGACCACCATTTTTTCTGGGTCTCGGAGGTTTAGCGAACCGATGGTGATATCTCCATTCATCACTAGTTTATTTAGTAACTTATTTGATTTGTATCGTGGCCATTCCACTGTTAATGGAGAGAGTGTGATGGTATTATTTTTTTTGACCTTATCCTCAGTATTAATCACGATTTTAGTGAATTTCTTGGATTCATTTTTGACTTTAATTTTAGCGTTTTCTAACTTCATCTCTTTCGGTGTCACTATGATATTGTCTAGTGTTCCATGCACTAACACTGATACATGTCCTGCATTGCTGATTTGAACGATACTCGGGACAATTAGTGATAATACGTTGAGATTATCTTTTTCCAAATTGATGGCGATATTCATTGACGTATTTGCCTGATTTTCATCCCAATATGCACAGATGGGGAATTTGCCAACTACTGGATTTGTAATGACCGTTGCATTCATATTAATTTCGGATTGACTTATTTTTAACATCCCCTCTTGATTGATGAGTCCAGCCACTGTGATTTTTTGATATGGACTTGCACCAAATCCCCCATCTAATGCATTCAGTTGATAGATGATTTCTTTATTTTCGGAGTTCACATCTAGAGTCACTTGATCCGCTTTTATGGTACCACTTCTAAAATTTTTGAGTGCCAATTGACTGTTGATTTTTGGAAGGTGATCCTGTTGAGATTCGACCGAAAACCACCCTGTTAATTTCCCTGCTATCTGAGTCCATTTACTGTTCCTAACTTCCTTTAAAGTTCTTTTTTCCTCCTGTTCACTTTCATCTAAAAATCCGAGACTATCTTTGTTAAACCCAAATAATTTTATGGATTTTGTATTTTGAGTTGATGTTTGATTTTGCGTTACACTAGGGTCTTTTTTTTCAAATTCTGTGGATGATTTAAAAGATTTCCCCCTATTTTCCTCCCATTTTTTGAGGGTTTCTGCGCTTCTGGTTAAAAAATACTCAAATTCAAATTTGGCCTGATCAATCAATTCGGACATCACATCTAAATCGGTATCAGAAAATATGAATTTTAACTTGTATTTTAATTTTTTGGCGGTATTTTCTTCGTTTGTTGGGAACTTGACTTCTGCTTCAATGCCAACCACTGAATTTTTATTTTTAAACTGGAAATCATTTAAATTGAGAATATCACCTCGGTAGTCAATCGTTCCTTTGAGTTGGTCAATTTGTAAAATATTTCCTTGAAAATTGGTCATGTCAAAGTGAAATTTCGCACTATTTTGAGTGCCTTTTTCTTGAAGATTTCCGTCAATCTGAATCTGTCCATTCATCACCCCTAATGGTCCTATGAGTGCGCCAAAATCATTTAAATGGAGAACTGTTTCTTTAATTTCAACTTTTCTATTCTGTGTTGTCCATTCTAAATTAAATAAAATTTTAGATTGGCCTTGAGTAACATTGACGCTCGTCATTCGGAGGATATCGCGATTCCACTCAATATCGGCATTTATTTCATCAAAATCTTG
>CAZFSQ010000179.1:0-5459 GCA_964521975.1 uncultured Oligoflexales bacterium
CCTCAGCTTGATATTTTAAACCATGAAGAGTGGGGTCAACTTGATAAAGGACAGGGTCGCTTATTTACAGAGGATATAAAAGTCTTAAATGATATCAAGACTATTATTTTTAATAATCTGCATGATAAAGAAAAAATTGATCGACTCATGGAACCGCTGAGCTCTGTTTTAAATGGCATGATAAATTCTAATATTCAAAAACAAGAGCTCGAAAAAGTCGCTCCTAAGCTATATCAAAACATTAAAAAAAATTTGACTATAACATTTCGCTATCACTCTAGTTTCTTGGCTTGAGAATAGACTTTCGTTTAAAGTCACTGTTATTTTCAAGCACCTGAGAAACAACCAGGTTACGAGTTGCGGAAAGACCACACAATGACTCGGCGACTTCATGAATAAGAATCTGTGTGGAAGAAGCTATCATCTCTAAATACTCTTGCCTTAAATTCGCTGGCTCTTCTGGAATATTCACTCCTTTTCCTGAGAAAGACTGAATAATACGATCTGCCCTCATTTTAAGACAATCTAATAAAAAACCAATACTCATAAACCCAGGAACTGAAGGTGGAATTTCTTCAACTTCACTTAGACTTAACAAACGCCGTGAAATATTCTTTTCGCCATCAGCACCATCTGAGTGCATTATAATTGATCGAGACAAAGCATGTCTAACAGCTCGTAGTATTATCAATTTTATATCATCGGCTATATCTAGAAATTTATTTTCTCCCGCCCACTCAGACACTATGGTATCAATAAGTACATCATTAATGTACTTTTTATCATATTCTTTCCCCATAAAACCATCCCCCTAATGCATTTTTTATAATTTTTGTAAGAAAATTACATTATCAAAATATTAAAAAAACATGTCAAACTTAAATTTGCAATACAATCACGAACAAGCTAAAGAAAACGAACGGAAACGCTAAATATAAAAAGTTATTTTAATAAGGGAAGTTCTCAAAAAATAATGCTTAAAAAAATAATGATTATTTAGAAAAATTTTGCGACCTCAAACCATCGCGAATTTTATGACCAGACTCTGAAGCCTTAAAAGTGTCATATACTGACTTAAGAGCAATATTAACTTGAATCTCTGTTGGTTCTTTCTTCAAAGCTTGGCGCAAACTTTCTTTGACTGATTCTAAATATTTTTCAGAAAATATTTCAAAAACAAAATTATCCAAAGTTTCTTCCTTGGATTTTTTATTTGTACTTTTTTCAAAAAAACTTATTTTTTTTAACATTAGAATTTATACTTATTTCCAAGGAGCACGTCTTTTTTGAGAAACCATTTTTTTTATTATACCAGACTTGCCGCCATTAAACAAGCTGGGTCTCAATCCGAGGTCTTTTTTCACAGCATCGGTTGTTGCTGCAATTATCCCTAATATCACAGACTGGTCTTTTTCCAACGTAGCGCTGACAAATTCTTTCACTTTATTAAGCTGAGTCGGATTATTCATGTCCAACGAAAGGCCACTACTTGAATCAGCTGCTTCTGAGCTACCAGCCGAAGGAGTCCTTTCAATAGCTATTTGCACAGAACTCCCATGTCTATTTTTATTATTACCTATAGTCCTAAGTTTTTTTCTATGCAATTTATCATCACTTCCTTTTGATCTTTTTGAAACAAAATCCATAAGAATATCAAACAAAGAAAACATAACAACCGTATCAACTCTTGAGCTTTTACTTATAACAATTGGTTTGATATCAAAATGTAGTTTTTTATCAAAATCATTTATAATTTTTGCGACTCCTGGCTGATTTTTATGATGCTCAAGAAACCATGCGCGAACAGATTTAGCCAACATAACGCCTTTCGCAGAATATAAGATCTTAGATCTATCTATTTCGTTTTCGTGAACATACATTTTAAATGTGGGATGACTATCTAACCAAAAAATTGGATCTTGGGCACCCTCCCCCATTCCAGAATTTTCCGCGGCCGAAATTAACCATAAATTATCTATACAATTGTGATAAATCATATAAAAATATTTTGTGCCACAAATTTTTCCATCACCAGATTTTTTAAAAAAACCATCAGCAAGCCCTGAGTCAAGAATTTTCTTATAAAATTTTTTATCATAATTAATTGCTAAAATTAACTCCAGCTGACGCTCTATAATGTTTGATGCTGGCTGTAGATGATCCGCGTGAAGATTTCCTACTTTTTCAAAAACACATGTCGCATAACACAGAGCAAAATTATCATTATTAAGATGTCCATCGAGAGATACAAGATGTCGTCTAACAGAGGGAATCTATGAGACTTACCCATCGAGTCTCTAACGTCTTGGGTAAAAAAATACGGGGACAATTCTTTTGGTGAAGCCCAAAGCTCTTGCTTCCAATCCCTCAAGGTAGAACTAACTAACCTTGCTGGAAGGAAGTTATCATTTGGCAATATGACTTTTTCATTTAATTCAGGAACAGCACCAAAATTTTTCGTTAACTCAATTATCAAATCTTTCACCGGGGCTTGCTGCCCCAAGGTTAAATTTTCCACCCGATTGCTTATAACCAAAACAAAAATTCTAATATACTGGCTTAGTAAATTTTTAACGCCGGAATCTGGGATACTATTTACTAGAATCGAAAAATTTAACAAAGGATCGACAATCTCGATTTTTGCATCGACAACCTTTTCAGAAACTAAGTCACTGTCAACTATGTTTCTTATATCATGATCAAATAACCTAACGTTTTCTTTCTTCTTGACTTTATCCTCTAGCTCTGACAATTTTATCTTAATATCAATATGGTTTGGCTGACTAAAATTAAATCCCCGAATAATCTCGCTCAGAACTTCAACATTAAGTTTCATAAAATTATCACTAAAAAATTAAAATGATTATAACACTTTTAATGTTTTTTAAAAAACAAAATTTATTATCGCTTTGAATTATATGATTTTTTTAAAAACAATTAAATTTATAACTCTCAAACCAAAAATTCTTTTTAGCTTTAATCACATGAGCCCCCGCACAATATATAAGTATTATTTTATTTTCTAGCCTCATGATTTCATCTGGGCTAATTAATTTTTGGTACTGTCTATTGCTCGAGACATTCATAGTTAAATCTTGATGGATTGTTTCGTTACTTACCTTCAGTGTTTTTTCACCAGCCAACCCTGAAAAATATTCAGCGTCTAATTTAGAGGTCACATTAAAAGCTACCTTCACTGGTGACGACACAAAACTTTCCTTTCGGTTATCGCCATAGACTTCTTTTAATTGCGAAATTTGTTGTACAAAGGCACAGACACGAATTCGATAACTTCTTAAAAAACTAATGCCTTTGGAGATTGATGGCATTTTGGGGAGGTTGGCAAATTCATCAATAATCGCGTTAATGGTATATTCATCTCCGTCTGGTTCATTTTTTTCAGTTGTTAACTGAATCATCTGCTCAAAAAATATTGAAAAAATAGGCCCAAATGTTTCTGTGTTAGCAGGCATGACTAAATAGATTGTTGTCGCGGTTTTTCTAAGGTCTCTGAAATCGAAATCATTACTGCTAGTTGCATAAGCCAAGTTAGAGCTGTCGAATTTTGACAAGTATTCTTGGGCACTCATCAGCAAGTCTGACTTTGCCTTGTCACGGACCAACATAAACCTTCCAACCAGATTACGAACTCTCTCATTCTTTACATGCTCATACATTGTTGGAATATTAACCAAAAAACTTCTATTTGAAATTGAGCGATAAATACTCTGTAAAGTTGGTGTTTTTTCCATTTCTAAAATCTCATACATAGCCATCATTTTTGCAATGCTTCTTGAACCATCTGCCCAAATGGGATCGTGAGAATCTGGGATGAGTGTTTTAAAAATAATATCCAGATCTTCATCCAAATGCTCTTTTCTAACAAGCCCCAACGGATTGTAGCGGTGCGTATCTGAACTGCCCGGCTCAAATCTGTAAATTTTATTGCCAATTGCCATTCGATACTGATGCGTTTTCTCGTATATCTCACCCTTAATGTCTGTTACGACAATATTCTCATTTATAAGCTCAAACATATTGGGTATAACCACTGAACTTGTCTTCCCACCACCCGTTCCTGATACAAAAATAATAGGCTCACAACTTGGAAACTTCAGCTTACCATAAAAAGATTTTGCAAGAACAAAGCCAGTTTCTGAAAAAAGCTTTGCATTATGGATATCGAGACCATTAGCAAATCTCGCTTTTCCGAGCTCACGGCCTAAATAAAAAAACTCTTTAAAAATATAGGCGCCATACAGTACACCAACCAGACCAAACCCAATCAAGGACGCAAAAAATAAATCATTATCTTGCAATTTTCTATTGAGCTCAATCGCTGCCAAAATGTACTTTGGTGACGGTATAAAACTTCCTAGCTGTTCAAATAAATACCCATAGATGATTACCGTAATCATCGAGGCTGCTGTTACTGCAAAAAGCGCATAAATAATTTGCAGCCCAATAAATCGATAGACTTTTCCGATCCACATAAAAACACAAGCTATCATTATTAATCCTGCTAAAACAAATGAAGTCATTGGGGCAAGATAATAGCCATCTCTTGCCGAAAGAATCGGATAAAATAGGGCCTCCTTAAAATTGCCAGGGGTCGTATTCATAATCCACTGATAAATAAAACTACTGATTACAAGAAATACAAATCCAACAAAGAGAATATTTAAAAAACATTTGATATTAGATCTTTCAATCATCCCCAAGAACTTTTAGTTTAAATTTTTACTATATATTTTTTTAGTTTTAAGCGTTAATAATTGGTAGTTAATTTTTAATTATTGACTATCAACCCCCCCTTATTTAATTTTTACCATTTATTTTTTATTGTTTACTACTGATTTTTTTTAATCTTACGTGCTAGAAAATCACCATGTTTATAATATACGCTTTGAACCTTGCGGCCATTTTTTGTTTTAGCTATTTGAATCACGATATCAATCACTTCTTTAAGCTCTCGTAAAATATCCTCATCCGACATCGATGGGACATTATTGAGCTTATACATTTGTGTCATGCGCATGAATGCAATTCTTGGGTTATTGGAATGAATGCTCGTAATAGAACCCTCATGGCCGGTGGAGCAAGCACTCACAAAGTCCATAATTTCCGCCCCTCGAATTTCGCCCATGATAATGCGATCTGGCCGAAGCCTTAAGCAGCATTGCACTAAATCTTGCATATTGACCCTAGCTTCTCCTTGATCTCCTTTGGAAGCTAAAAGCTGGACCTGTTTTTGATGGGGTATTTCAATCTCCCTTGTATCTTCTAGAAGGATGATTCGATCGTTTTCGCTGACATGCCTCAGGCAAGCATTTAAAAAAGTGGTTTTACCGCTCGGAGTACCGCCAGAGATCACAATGTTTTTCTTCATCTCAATGGCGCGCTTTATGAAAGCATCCCAATCTTGTTCTTTATAAAGTGTGACCAGCTCTTTTTCAGCT
>CAZFSQ010000180.1:0-5452 GCA_964521975.1 uncultured Oligoflexales bacterium
GTGGGATAAAGAGCTTTTTCTCAAATCACTAATTAATACAGAGTTCCCCTCAGTTTCTGGATAAATTATTTTTAAAAAGCCACAGGATCATTCTCCCGAAAGATTTTTTCATGTTGTCAAATTATCTGAAAAGGGTCCTTATCTGGAAAAGAAAAAATGATTGAATATTTATTAAAAAAATATCGACTATTAACGTTTCTATTTGGCAGCAGTCTCTGTGTTATTTTCTTTTCTATTTTTATTTTTACTGAATATGTTCGGGTTGAAAAAATAAGATTAAAAATTCAAGATTGGCTTGCGATTGAAAAAATTAAAATTGAAGAATCTCTTTTTTTAAAAAATAAAGAGAGCATTCGTTACGCAACGGATCAACTTATTCAAGCTTTGGAAAAAGATTGCCTAATATCCATCCAAATAGAATCTGAAACCTTTTCTTCTCGCGAAAATGAAATTTATCGCATTTTTAGAATCAGTGATCAAATGAGTTATCCGCTTATCTATGCAGGAAATCAGTTTGGTTTTTTGAAGATTCAATATTCCATCCGAAAAGATGTTTTATTAAAAGATATTTCATTTTTTATTTTGCTTTTAGTGATTTCTTTTTATGCACAGTTTTTATTTCTCAAGAAATTTTACGCTTCGTTGCAAATTAAAATTATTAAGCCACTTCATGATTTATACTCTCTCATGAGTGATCCTGCGTGGTTACATCTGGATGAATATAAAAATCTTAAAAAAACTGATCATGAAAAATTTCCTGAAGAAATCAAAACTATTTTTGATAGTTTCTATCATCTCACACAATCCATATCTCAATATCGTAAATTGGAAATTGATTATGTTAAAAGTAGCACTCTCAAATCAATCACCTCTCAAGTTGTTCACGATCTTCGCTCTCCTTTGACAACATTGAAAATTATTTGTCAATCTATTCATAAAAATTTATCGAAAGAATCACAGTTTATTTTAGATGCTAATTTCAAACGTGTTGACGCTATTATTTCTGATTTATTATTGAGAAAAAATCAAACAGCGGAACATCAACCTGATTCTCAAACATCTCTTAAAGAAATTGTCGATGAAATTTTTTCTTCAAAAATTTTTGAATATAAAGATCGAAAAGATTTAATGTTTAAATTATTTTTACCAACTTCATCGAGTATTATCCATGCACGTATCAATAGTTCCCATCTCAAGCGGGCTATATCCAACGTCATCAATAACGCCGTGGAAGCATCACCACATGGTGGCATTATTTCGCTAGAACTTAAAAATGAATCTTATTTTTCTGAAATTTCTATTCAAGATCATGGAATAGGGATGCCTGCTTTTATTTTAAATCAATTAGGCCAAGAAGGATTGTCCTATAATAAGCTGAATGGCTCAGGACTTGGGTTAAGTTTTACGGTGAATTTCTTACATGAAATTGGAGGGGAATTCGATGTTAATAGTGAACCTAATCGTGGAACCAAAGTGACATTAAAAATCCCCAAGATACAAGGAGAATTAAATAATGATGTCGTTATTCCAATCCATTATCAAAGAAGAAAATAAATATGTTATCCTTGATGATGATGTATGGATAACTTCCGAATGGAAAAAATTTTACGAGTCTCACGGAAAAAATTTGATGATCTTTAATTCGTGCGAAGAATTTTTAAATCAAATTTTTAATTTCCCACCAAGTACAACGATTATCCTAGATTATTTCATTGGTGAACAATCGGGGGTTTTTATCGCCCAAATTTTATTTGAACAAGGTTATCGCAATTTGCATTTTAGTTCGGGTAATTATCATCATTTAACCGACCAAGATAAAAAATATTTTAAAAGTTTTATTAAAGACAAGATGCCAATTGTGCTATAATATCTTTGTGTGTAACCGGTTATTATTGTTTACTAAATCACTAGACATTTAGGCGTTTTGTATGTCCAAACACTCCAGTCGTAGAGAATTATTTTCCGATGTATTGATGTTTCTTTCTCTTGGTTCCGCTTTTACGCTATTTGCAAGTTATGCCATTTATTATTTGTTCCCTCATCGGCGTAATAAACAAACATCACAAATGTTTGTTGCGATGAGTGATGAAATTAAAATCAACGATACGGTTAATTTTTCCTCACCCTCCGGTGAAACTTTTATTCTAAGAAATACGGGGAATCCCCAACAACCATTTCAAGCTTTTTCTAATCGCTGTCCTCATTTGGGATGCAAAGTCATTTGGGAAAAAGATGCGAATCGCTTTTTTTGTCCCTGTCATGCAGGAGCATTTGATGTCAACGGTAAGGCGATCGCTGGACCGCCACTTGCCGCTGGACAAAGCTTGAAGTCATGCCCTATCGAGCAAAAAGGAAAATCACTCTACGCTATCTTGGAGACAGAATGAATTTCATTTTCGGTTGGCTTAAATCGCGTATTCCCTTTGATGTGGAAAATCTAAAAAAGTTTGGAGCCGAACCTGTTCCTGCTCATCTCAAACATTGGTGGTGGTGTATAGGTGGTACACCTGCATATTTATTTTTGGTGCAATTAGCCACGGGAATTTTGCTCGCCTTTTATTATGTTCCGAATGCTGACCATGCTTATGAGAGTGTTAAAAACATTACCGAACAAGTTGCCTTTGGATGGTATATTCGTAGCATTCATCATTGGGGTTCTCACCTCATGATTGTCTCCGTCATTTTGCACATGATGCGAGTTTTTTTTACCGGTGGTTATCGTGCCCCTCGTGAACTTAATTGGATGATAGGTTCTTGTCTTTTGCTTATCACTCTCGTTTTTGGTTTTACCGGTTATTCTCTAGTATACGAACAACTTTCCTACTGGGGAGCAACCGTAGCAGGAAACATCACTCAATCAGTTCCTTTCATCGGAACTTACTTGGCAGATTTTATTCGCGGTGGCGAAAAAATTTCCAGCTCTACTCTGACTCGATTTTTTGCATTTCATATCGGCGTTCTGCCCACGTTAAGTTTTTTGTTGATTGGGATTCATTTATTTTTAATTCGCTTGCATGGTGTTACAGAATTTCCAGTGACGCTTGATCCTAAAAAAAAATTCTTTCCTTTTTTTCCTGATCATTTTCTAACCGAAATTTGTGTTGCTCTGGTGATTATGTTTTTACTGACGTGGTTGGCCATTGTTTTCCCGGCGGGTCTTAGCGAAAAAGCCAATCCTCTAGTAACGCCACCCCATATTAAACCTGAATGGTATTTTTATTTTTCTTTTAGAATTTTAAAACTCACATCGTTAACTTTCGCTGTTCTTGCGATGGGGTTTGGTTTTTTTGTTTTATTGACATGGCCGTTAATAGACACATGGTTAAGAAGAAAACATCCCCGTTCAGAAACGAGTGTGTGGTTGGGTGTGCTTGGGGTCATTGCACTACTTGTGCTCACATTATGGGAAGCGATTGTTTTACACTATCATCATTGACAGAAGATTAACTTGAAGAAGAGGGATATTTTATGATGCGATTTTCAACAAAAAAAAATTTAGTGGCAGTGCTCTCACTTTTTTTTCTCGCGACACTTTTAATTGTTGCTTGGATCGAAGGTGGCCGACGAAGAGTCGTAGATCATCCTGATGTGATTGTGACGCAAGATAATAAAGATTGTGTTTCCTGCCATGAAGTCAAGACTCCAGGCATTGTTGGTCAATGGAAAGAGAGTAAACATTCTCTGTCTGGTATCGGATGTATTCAATGTCACGCAGCAGCTAAAGAGGATAAAGATGCCTTTACTCACGAAGGCCATACCATCGCAACGATTGTTTCGCCTCTTGATTGTTCTCGTTGTCACACAAAAGAATTTGATGAGTTTCAAGCAAGTCATCATGCCAATGCAGGGAAAATTATTGGAAGTCTTGATAATGTTCTAGCAGAAGTTGTGGAGGGCCATATTGGCTTTCATTCAGCTTCACAAAATCAGGACATCCCAGCATCACCTGCGGCGGTGTCTGGATGTTTACAATGTCATGGCTCCGAAGTTAAAGTTCTTGCCGAAGGAAAACTTGATCCGACGACATGGCCCAATACCGGTATGGGACGATTGAATCCTGATGGTTCTAAGGGAGCATGTTCGGCATGTCATATGCGTCATAATTTTTCTATTGCTCAGGCACGACAACCTGAAAACTGTGGTCGTTGTCACATGGGGCCGGATCATCCGCAATTAGAAATTTATAATGAGAGTAAGCATGGAATATCTTTTGCTGCGAATCGTAATCACTTCAATGAAAAAATGAAAAATCGCGACTGGGTTCCTGGAGTTCATTTTGAACAAGGGCCTACATGTTCAACGTGTCATATGGGAGCAACACGAACATTACCGATAACGCATGACGTGGGTGCAAGAATCTCTTGGACATTGCGGCCGCCTATTTCTGAAAAGATTGATGCTGCTTCGATCAAAGCAGGAAAAGATGTCAAAAAATGGGAAATTCGTCGCGAAGAAATGACCAATGTTTGTCAAAGTTGCCACGGTCCAGAGTGGGTTAAAAATTGGTATGAACAATTTGATAATTTAGTGATGCTCTATAACGAAAAATTTGCCAAACCTGCCACCGAACTTTACAACATGATTCGTGATGGTGGTTTGATTTCAAAAGATGTGACCTTTGATGATAAAATTGAATCTACTTATTTTTATCTTTGGCATCATGAGGGAAGACGAGCACGCCACGGTGCATCTATGATGGGACCCGATTATACACAGTGGCACGGGATGTTCGAGGTTGCAGAACGGTTTTATCACGAGTTTATTCCAGAGCTAAAAGAACTCATTGATCATAGCAAAAAGAATCCTCAGCATGTTGCCGTAGCGTTGAAAACGGAGCAAAAATTAAACGATATTCTTAATCATCCGATGCATCGTTGGTTCATTGGTAAAATGGATCAGGGGGAATTGGAAAATAGAAAGAAAGCGGCGGCAGAGTTTAATAAACGATATGCCCAATAACTAGGGGCGTGCTGTGCTGCAAATTTGCAGAACGAACTTTACTCATCATCAGGTCCATCATCATCAACGGAGCCACTTAATATGCCAGCGTCAGGGTCAAGAAATTCATCTTCTTCATCTTGATAGTTAATTGAATCATCACGATCAATCAGGCCGTGCTCTTCGAGCCAATCTTCTTGCTCTTCTTCATTCATTTCTTCGATAACATAATCATCTTCATCGTATTTGGGATGAGCTTCTAACCATTCATCTGCTGCATCTTCGTTTTTAAGACCGCCTTTAACCATTTTTTTAGAATGAATATTATAAACCTTCCACATGCTTACCTCTAATGATTGACTTTCAACCTGCAAAACCTATAATGAATCTTTATCAACACATCACTGATCAAAAACGAAAGGAAACTACCTTATGACATGTTACGCAATACCTGGGAAAAAAATCAAGAGTTTCGTTAAATTTTTTGTTTTTCTTATTTCTTTTAAAGATTCAA
>CAZFSQ010000181.1:0-5391 GCA_964521975.1 uncultured Oligoflexales bacterium
CTTTACCTGGATTAAAAGGGTTTAATTTTTTACTCGAAAAGTCTTTAGGTGGTGGAGGAACGAAAACTTTGAGAGCAGATGCTCAAGGTAAAACGATGGCTCAAGGTTTAATTCAACAGAGAATGGCTATTCCTAAAAATGTTTCGATTGATTGACTTTAAAATTCAGCGAATGAGTAAGAATGATACGGTTGCTTTTTTAGGCTTAAACCGTCCCGATAAAGCCAATGCTCTTTCTGATGAAATGTTGCTTGAATTAGATCAAGTATTGATACAAGTAGGCAAAGAAAAAAATTGTCGTGGACTTTTTTTATTTGGTCACGGGAAACATTTTTGTGCTGGAGCCGATCTTGAGTGGATGAAAAAATCAGCCAAATTAAATTATGAAGAAAATAAATTAGATGCCGAAAAACTTTTTCAGGTGCTAGAAAAAATTTCAAATTTGGATTTTATTACAGTATGCCTCTTACAAGGCTCTGTTTATGGGGGTGCTCTTGGGTTGGCAACTGTTTGTGATATTGTAGTTGCAGAGGAAAAAACAAAATTTTGTTTAAGTGAATTAAAATTGGGATTGCTTCCAGCAATGATTTTACCTTTTTTAAGACAACGGATAAATCATGGGCACTTAAAAGCTCTTTCACTTTTGGCCCAACCATTTGATGAAATATTTGCAAAAGACATTGGGTTAGTGAGTTTTATAATAAAAGAAAACGATCGTAAAAATTTTATCAAAAAAATGATGGGTTCTATTTTGCAATTATCTCCAAATGGTATTCAATTATTTAAAAACCTTTGGAAACAATTAGACTGTACACCTTCGCACAGTTTGGCTGAAAGAAATTTTTGTGTTGAAGCGATTGCAAAAGCACGAACGAGTGAAGAAGGCCAGAAAGGGCTTCAAGCTTTTTTTGATAAAAAAAATCCACCGTGGCATTTTGAAAATAGTGATTTAGAAAAAATAAATTTGGAATTTCTTGAACAAAAAAATGAAAATTAAACGAGTTTTAATTGCCAATCGTGGAGAAATTGCTCGCCGAATTGGAGAAACCGCCAAGAGGCTTGGTATTGAACCAGCCATTTTTTTAGAAGAGAATATTGCTTTACCAAAATACTTGGCCCCGATTGTTCCCTATATTATTCGTGTTAAGGAAGAAAATGTTGCTCTTTATCTCAACAAAGAGGAATTGATCCGTGTAGCGAAAGAGCATGAGTGTAACGCGATTCATCCTGGTTTTGGTTTTTTATCGGAGAATAGTGAATTTGCAAAAGCATGTTTCGATGAAAAAATAATTTGGGTGGGGCCTCATCATGAAAGTATTTTTTTGATGGCAGATAAGGGAACGGCCAAAGATATTGCAAGAAAAGTTTTGGTCCCGTGTTTGGAGGCTATTGAAGGTTACGATCCAAAAGCATCAGGTGCAAAAAAGAAATTGAATGATTTTATTTCCAAACACAATTTTCCTCTTTTAGTTAAAGCTGCTTTAGGTGGTGGTGGAAAAGGGATGCGGATTTTAGAGAATGCAGATGAAGTTACTTCGCTAATTGAGCGAGCAAGTTCAGAGGCACTTAAAAGTTTTGGCGACGGAAAATTAATGATCGAACCTTATTTATTAAGACCAAGACATGTGGAAGTGCAAGTGCTTGGGGATAAGCACGGCAATATAATTGCGTTAGCTGATCGCGATTGTTCGATTCAAAGACGCCACCAAAAAATTATTGAAGAAGCTCCTGCGTATGATCTGAGCGATGAACTGAGATGGCAGTTATCCGATGCCGCAGTCAAAATTGCACAAGAAGTAAAATATGATTCTTGTGGGACGGTGGAATTTTTAGTTGTTGAGAATAAAAATAAAAAGTCATTTTATTTTTTAGAGATGAATACGAGGTTACAAGTTGAGCATCCTGTAACAGAAGAACTTTTTGGGATGGATTTAGTTGAGGAACAATTTCTAATTGCAATGGGTGAAAAAATTTCAAAAGAAATTTTGAAATTCGACACTGCTAAAAGAAAAGATTACGCTGATTTTTTAACACGCCATAGTATCGAAGCAAGAGTGTATGCCGAAGATTCTTATGACCCTTATTTACCATGCCCAGGAAAAGTGGAAGGGTTTATACCGTATCAAGGTAAAGGGATTCGTTGGGAAATAGGGATGGATAATAGTGATGAAGTCACAACCAAATTTGATCCCATGATCGCTAAAGTAATTGCGACAGGAAAAACAAGAAAAGAAGCAATGGAAAGATTGCTCTTTGCGATTGAAAACACGGTGCTTGGTACAGAGAAAAATAATCTTTCATTGATTTCTGTTCTTTGTGAGATGAAAGATTTTCAGGATTTTAAGGTTCACACTTTTTATTTAAAGGATCATCAGGAAGAAATTAAAAAAAGACTCGATGAAAAATATGCAACCAAAAAAACTAGTGAAGAAAAAGTTCTGTTGAGCAACACCCATGAAGATATTCATGAAAATTTATTAAAAAATATTTTTTATCATGATGTGAATAAAAAATTAGCTTATAAAAAAACAAAGCGACGCGATTCCATTTCTTCTATCAATGCAAGTTCTGGAGACTCTTCTCATCAAGTAGAATCCCATGTTCCAGGAAAAG
Organism: uncultured Oligoflexales bacterium; assembly: GCA_964521975.1. Lineage (GTDB taxonomy): Bacteria > Bdellovibrionota_B > Oligoflexia > Oligoflexales > CAZFSQ01 > CAZFSQ01. The sequence goes on from CAZFSQ010000181.1 coordinate 2,613, forward strand.
TATTTCTTGTTTTAGTTAAACCAGGTGAAAAAGTAACTAGGGGTCAAAAGCTAATTGTATTAGAATCAATGAAGATGGAAATTGAAATTAAAGCTCAAAGGGATGGTGTTGTTGATGAAATATTAGTCACAGTTGGTGAGCAAGTGGCATCAGGAAAAGTTTTACTCAAGTGGAGAAATAAATGAGTTTTGACCGTTTTGTTAAAGATTCCGGATTAAAAGTTTTGGCTCTCGCTAAATTGTCATCCTCAGAATATAGTATTGTCGTTTATCTTCTCAATTGTTCGGCTTCTGGAATTGAACAATTAATTACAACAGATGATGATTTATCTCATTTACTTGGGCATGATGTAAAAGAAATTCAGAAATCATTACTCGCATTAGCTCAAAGAAATATTATTAAACAAAGTTTTTCTGATGTGTCGAATACGCCGAATAAAGACCCCATGCGTCTAGCATTAAATACAGAGCATCGTAGATGGGCTTTAGAACTCAGTAAAGAAGCATCGTCCAATGATGCCATTGTTTATCCATTCATTCGTCGTCCCGCCAAATTTCAGGTGATTGAAGGAAAAAAAGCAGCAGGAGAAAAAAATTCTGAATCGGAAATTTCAACTTGGAAAAGAGTCGTCCATTTATTTATTCAAGGAAAATCTTTGGATGAAGATGAATTAATGCAAGCAGAAGAATCTGCAAAAATTTTGGTAGATACGCATCCTGTGGATCAAATTCTGCTTTTCATTCATTATTTTAAAACGAGAATACCCACGCTCAGTCTGTTGGCAAGTTCATGGCAACATTTTGAGGAAATTTATGAAGCTGAGACACAAAAAGTCGATATTTTTGACGCTAGGCAAAAGCATATTGAGATGGATAAAAAATTGCGAGAAGCGGCCACTAAATTTTTAGAGACAAAAAAAGAATTGGAACCTGACGAAAAAAGTGTTCTGGAAATTTTAATTCATCATCGTCATCCACGGAGACAACTTTTTTGGGCCTATCAACTGAAGAGTAGATATCCCAAGTTAGATGCTTTTTTTTCTGAGCACGGATATTTAATGTTACCCGTAACTTCGTCGGGAACGGTTGTTAAACGGCCACAAGACTCCTAATGATCCAAAAGCAGCATTTAATTTTATTACGCGATCTCACCAAGAGAGAATTTAAGACTCGTTATCTTGGCTCGATCATTGGTTCTTATTGGAATGTGATTCATCCCCTAGTCATGATTTTAATTTATACGATGGTTTTCTCACGCATCATGCATACACGACTAGGAGAGAATGCGGGGCCATTTTCTTACAGCATTTATTTATGTTCTGGTTTATTCGCATGGAATTTTTTATCAGAAATTATGAATCGTGGGACGGCAACTTTATTAGATAATGCCTCATTCCTTAAAAAATTATCTCTTCCCCCGTGGGTTTTATTTGGAGCTAATATTGGGACGGCATGGATCAATTTTATTATTTCATTTTCCATTTTTATTTTATTTTATATTTGGGTTGAAAGTTTTCACCTCGAATTATTTTTGATTTATTTTTTTATCATGATTTTACTCTCTATTTTTGCTGGGGGAATGGCTCTTACGCTTGGATGTCTTAATGTTTTTATTCGTGATGTGCAGCAAATGGTATCGGTTATTTTTCAGCTTTGGTTTTGGTTTACGCCGATTGTTTATCTAAAAGATTCTTTACCTGATCTAGCGTTGAAACTTTTATATTTTAATCCTGCATTTTCTTTTTTAGATTCTTTTCATGAGTTGATTTATTTTCAAAGAGTGCCACCAGCATTTAATTTTTATTTAATGCTTATTTGGTCCTCTTTAAGTTTTCTGATGGGAAGTTTTATCTATAAAAAAACGATTTTGCGAGTTAGAGACCAGCTTTAGGTTGACTTAGTTCCGAAAATGGCGTACATTTTCGGAAGATGTTCCGCCGCATATTTAAACCTCCTAATAATAGTTTTTTCCTTTTCGGGGCAAGAGGAACAGGTAAGTCTACTTTTTTAAAAGATATCTATGCGGAAGAGAAAAAAAGTTTATGGTTTGATCTTTTACGTTATTCAGATGAAACATTACTCAGAAAAAATCCTGATCGTCTTATTAAAATAATCCAGGATCAAAAACCTCAGATCATTATTATTGATGAGATACAAAAAATCCCTAAACTTTTGGATGGGGTGCATCATCTATTGACAACGAATCCTAAATTGCAATTTGTGCTGACGGGGTCAAGTGCTAGAAAGCTTAAGCGTGGGGGGGCAAACTTATTAGCAGGTCGTGCGTTTACGTGCCATTTTTATCCACTCACCTTTATTGAGTTGGAGGAGCAATTTAATTTAGAGCATGTCTTGTCTTATGGAAGTCTACCGGGATTATTTCATTTGAAAGACAAAACGGATCAAAATAATTTTTTATCAAGTTATGTTCAAACCTATTTGAAAGAAGAAGTTCTCATTGAACAACTGACAAGAAAAATTGATCCGTTTAGGGATTTTTTACCTATTGCTGCACAGATGAATGGAAATACGATCAACTATTCTAATATTGGAAAAGATTTAGGTGTTGATGATAAAACGGTTGCCAATTTTTTTCAGATTCTTGAGGATACATTGCTAGGGTTTTCGTTACCCCCGTTTCATCGTTCAGTGCGTAAACGGCAGAGACTTTCTCCTAAGTTTTATCTGTTTGATACAGGGGTTAAAAGAGCGATGGAGGAGTCATTGACCAATCAACTCATTCCGGGTTCGGATGAATATGGTCGAGCGTTTGAGCATTT
>CAZFSQ010000182.1:0-5375 GCA_964521975.1 uncultured Oligoflexales bacterium
GCTTCAATTCGCCGATCGGGGCGTGCCCAACCTGTAAGGGATTTGGAAATATTTGTGTTGTGGGAGATGATGACCAATCCATTTACAGCTGGCGTGGAGCACAACCAGAAAATATTTTAAATTTTAAACATCAATTTAATAATTCAAAAACAATTTTACTCGAAAAAAATTATCGCTCGACCAAAAATATTATTGAAGCAGCTTCAGCGTTAATTGATAAAAATACGGTACGTGCCAAAAAAAAACTATGGACTGATAATGATGCGGGAGAGTTAATTGATTTTCAAATATGCGGCACAGGAAAAGAAGAGGCTGAGACGGTTGGACAAAAAATTTTAATGGAGCTCGGAAGATTTTCTTTTGACAAAGTCGCCATACTCTATCGCACCAATAGTCAATCGCGTTTAATCGAAGAAGCCATGCGATATTATGATATTTCTTATTACATTTTTGGTTATGTAAGATTTTATGACCGAATGGAGATCAAAGATCTTTTGGCTTATATGCGACTCATCGTCAATGAAGATGATGATGTCGCCTTTAGAAGAGTCTATAATACTCCTCCATGAAAAATAGGTGATAAAACTTTTGCCGAACTTGAGCTAAAAACGATTCAGAGTAATCAATCACTTTATAAAACTCTTGCAAGAATCATCGCTCAAGAAAATTCAAAAGAAGATCAAAAATGGATTACAAAATTTTTGCCTTTTATGACGATTCTCCAACAGTTAAAAGCGGACGTAAAAAAAAGTTCTATCGAAGAAATCTGTTTAAAAATTATTCAACTGACAAATTATATAGATTATCTCAGTAAAAAATCTCCCGAAGAAATCGACGACAAAAAAGAAAATATTCACGAGTTGATTACAGCCATGCGAGAATATATGGATTCAAATACAGATCACACGCTGAGCGATTGGCTGCAAAATATTTCTTTGAGTTCCGAAGAAAATCAAGATGAGAATAGCGGACCTAAAGTTTCTTTGATGACACTTCATATGGCTAAGGGACTAGAATTTCCAAGAGTGCATATCACTGGCATTGAAGATGGTTTGATTCCTCACGCTTCCAATTTAGCCACTCAAAAATCTATCGAAGAAGAGAGGCGTTTACTTTACGTCGGCATGACGAGAGCGAAGGAAAAACTATCTTTCTACTCAGCGTTTGAAAGACGATTTTATGATGAAACCAAACGACAAGAGCAATCACGTTTTCTCAAAGATATCCCGATGCACTTTTTTGAACCTAATCGTGAATATGAAAGGCATGTTAGTCATCATCAAGAGAGTCAAGTTACCTATTCTTATGATGAACCTATTATCGGAATGGAAGTGTCTCATCCTACGTATGGTCGTGGCGTGATCGAGAACTTGGAAGCCTATCACGGAGAAATTAAAGCTACCGTGCATTTTCGTAACTTTGGTAAGAAAAGAATTAGTGCGAGACAGTTGAATCAGGTTTAACTTCTTGACAGAAAGCACCATGCTCTTTAAAAATAATAGAACTGGCATTTTTTTTGTGCTTTGCGGGAGTAGCTCAGTTGGCTAGAGCGTCGCGTTGCCATCGCGAAGGTCGAGGGTTCGAGTCCCTTTTCCCGCTTTTTTTTCTCACACGAGGGTTCATTTGATCCCGCTTTTCTCACATTAAAACTCATGACTCAACATCTCCTCGAATGGCTTCATCTCATCATCCGCTGGCTTCACCTTACAACGGGTATTGCATGGATTGGTGCTTCTTTTTATTTTAATTTTTTAGAAAACAATCTTAATCGCCTTTTAAATTTACGAGAAGAACTTGCGGGAAATCTTTGGGCTGTCCATGGTGGAGGGTTTTATTATCTTGAAAAATATAAAGTCGCACCTTCTAAAATTCCTGAAAATTTACATTGGTTCAAATATGAGGCTTATTTTACATGGCTCAGTGGCTTTTTGCTTTTATGTGTTGTGTATTATGCAAACCCGGAACTTTATTTAATTGATCCAACTGTCATGAATTTATCATCCACGGTTGCCATTGTGATCAGCATTTTTTCTCTCTTATTTTCTTGGTTTTTTTATGACCAACTTTGTAAAACTAAATTCATTGAAAATCAAAAAATAATTTTCTTACTCATTTTTTCTTTTTTAGTTTTTTCTGCCTATTGTCTTTCCCAAATTTTTAATCCAAGAGCCGCTTATGTTCATGTGGGAGCGATGATAGGCACGATGATGGTTGCTAATGTGTTTTTTGTTATCATCCCATCACAGAAAGAATTGGTCGCAGCGGCCAAAGAAAAGCGTCTACTCAATGCTCAACTCGGTAAAAATGCTCTCATGCGATCACGACATAATAATTATTTTACACTCCCCGTTTTATTTATCATGATGAGCAGTCACTTTCCATTTACCTACGGTAATCCATACGGATGGCTTATTTTATCGGGTACCTCTTTGCTTGGTGTTGGAATTCGCCATTATTTTAATGTTCGAAAAGAAAAAAAATTATCAAATCTATATTGGTTATTTTTTTTAGTCCTTCTTTTTTTAATTATCTATGCAACAGCACCAGAACAAAAAAAACAGGATGGGCCGCGACGAGAAATTTCATTCTCCGAAGTTAAAATGATTATCGAAAAACGTTGCCATTCATGTCATGCAGAAAAACCGACCGATGATGTTTTTATTGCACCACCCCTTGGAATTATTTTTGAAACAGAGGCACATATCCATCAATTTGCTCCACGAATTTATGAACGAGCAAGTGTGCTTAAAAATATGCCCTTCGCCAATAAAACCAATATGACCGATGAAGAAAGAAATGTGATTGCAGATTGGTATCAAAGTAAAGTTAAATAAAAAGATGCACGGTATTTACTCTAAAAATATTATCACTCCGCAGAAAACATTCGATGGAGTTATTGAAATTGAAAATGGTAAAATTAAAAATTTATTTCAATCTCATGAAATTTCCTCGCATCTCAATCTATCAAAAATCCCCGACCATCTTTTTCTTTTACCTGGATTAGTCGATACGCATGTTCATGTGAATGAACCTGGACGTACCGAATGGGAAGGTTTTGAAACAGCCACACAGGCCGCAGCCATGGGAGGAATTACCACTGTTTTTGATATGCCACTTAATTGTATTCCTGTAACCACATCGCAAAAAGCTCTTGAAATAAAAAAACAAGAGATGTCCAAAAAATTATGGATTGATATCGGTTTTCATGGCGGGATCATCCCAGGAAATTTTCGTGAAATAGAACCCTTGATCAAGATGGGAGTAAAATCGTTTAAAGCATTTATGATTCATTCGGGAATTGATGAATTTCCCAACTGCACCGAAAAAGATTTGGAAATAGCGATGCCTATTTTAGCCAAGCATAATATTCCTCTTTTAGTACATGCTGAATTAGAGTTATCACCCATGTCATGCCCAACGACTCCCGATGGGAGGAGTGCCAGGGCATCTTTTGATAAAAGTTCCTACCAAGAATTTTTATCCTCACGACCCAAAGAATGGGAAGACGAAGCTATCCGGCTGATCATTCGTCTATCAGAAAAATTTCATTGTCCTGTTCATATTGTTCATCTGTCTTCATCAAGCATTTTGCCTGAACTAAAAAAAGCAAAAGCAAGAGGAGTTCCAATTACCGCAGAAACATGTCCCCATTATTTAGTGTTGGAATCCGAAACAATTCCTGATGGTGATGGCCGATTTAAATGCACTCCTCCTATTCGAGAAAAAGAAAATCAAGAAAAATTATGGCAAGGTTTATGCGATGGAGTTATTGATTTTATTGTTTCTGATCATTCTCCATGCACACCCCAATTAAAAAAATTGGATGATAAAAACTTATGGGGTGCCTGGGGAGGAATTTCCTCTCTCCAATTTGGTTTGTCTCTCATCTGGACAGCGATGAAGAAAAAAAATATACCCTTAGAAAATATCACTAAGTGGATGTCAGATAATCCTGCTAAGCTTGTGCGAGTGGATCATTCTAAAGGAAAAATTGCTAAAGACTATGATGCTGATTTTATAGTATTCGATCCTAACGCAAAACAGGTGATTGAAAAAAAAATGATTTACCACCGCCATCCTTTGACTCCCTATGAAAATAAAGAAGTATGGGGAAAAGTTCATGCAACTTATTTGCGTGGTGAAAAAATAGAGTTTAAAAATGAACCAAGAGGAAAATTACTATGACACAAAAATATGCTTTTCAAGATCTCATCAATCTTAGCGATGAAAGAATTGGAGCGATTGCTCTCAGTTGTACCGATGAATTTTTCGCCCCCAAAGAAAACTTGTTAAAACCTGGGCGTGGAATTTTTATCCCAGATAAGTATACGGAAAATGGAAAATGGATGGATGGTTGGGAGTCTCGCCGAAAAAGAGTCACTGGGCATGACTCTTGTATCATTCGATTAGGTTTACCGGGAATAATCCAAGGTGTTGATATTGATACCAACCATTTTTTAGGAAATCATCCTCCCTTTGCTTCGATAGAGGCTTGTCAAACGAATGACACACCACAAGAAAAAGATTGGGTTGAAATTTTAGCTAAAGTTTCCTTGGAACCTGGTTCACAGAATCTTTTTCCCGTGCAATCCAATAAAACATGGACGCATCTTCGTCTGAATATTTATCCTGATGGCGGGGTTGCACGCTTACGAGTTTATGGGACAGTTGTTCCTGATTGGAATAAAATATCTCTCTCTGAAAAAGTAGATTTTTTAGCTGTCGAACATGGAGGAAAAGCCATTTTATGTAACGATATGTTTTTTAGTTCTAAAGATAATTTGATAATGCCTGGGCGTGGAAAAAATATGGGGGATGGTTGGGAGACCAAAAGAAAAAGAAATTTACCTGGAAGTGACTGGGTTATTTTACAACTTGGCAAACCGAGTAAAGAAACTAAAATTAAGATCCAAGAAATCCAGGTGGACACACATCATTTTAAGGGAAATTTTCCTGATGCTTGTTCGATAGATTATATTTTTTCTGAAAACAATAACCCTGACGAAAAAAGTTCTTGGCAAGAATTATTACCAAAAACAAAACTCTTAGCTCATCACAATCATATTTTTAAGAGTGAAATTTTAACTCACGAAAAAATATCTCATATAAAACTCAATATTATTCCTGATGGTGGAGTGAGTCGATTACGTCTATTCGGAAAAATTTTGTGAGCTATCTCGAATTAAATCATTTATCTAAAAATGATGCTCGAAGCATTTTAGAAAAATGTTGCGGGTCGTATCTTTGGGTAGACAAGATGCTGAGGGCCATTCCATTTCAATCACAGGATCATTTTTTACAGTTAGCTGAAAAATTTTGGTGGGAACTATCTAAATCCGATTGGCTTGAAGCTTTCTCACATCACCCTAAAATCG
>CAZFSQ010000183.1:0-5360 GCA_964521975.1 uncultured Oligoflexales bacterium
TGTGAAACGAAAAAGAATCGTTATCAACGAACCCTCGGTTGTTGCTGTACAACGTGATATGCGAGGAGGAAAAAAAATATTAGCTGTGGGTAAGGAAGCTAAAGAAATGTTAGGCCGAACCCCAGGATCAATTGTTGCCATTCGTCCCATGAAAGATGGCGTGATCGCTGATTTTGAAATTACTGAAGCGATGCTGCGTTATTTTATTGAACGTGCTCATAACCGTCGCACGATGGTTAAGCCAAGAATTATTATTTGTGTTCCTTACGGCATCACCGAAGTGGAAAAGCGTGCTGTGCGTGAATCAGCGGAGTCCGCAGGGGCGAGAGAAGTTTATTTAATCGAAGAACCCATGGCAGCCGCAATTGGTGCGGGATTGCCAATTACTGAGCCATCAGGAAATATGATTGTTGATATTGGCGGAGGGACAACAGAAGTAGCCGTCATCTCTTTAGCTGGAATTGTCTACTCCAAATCTGTGCGTGTGGGGGGCGATAAGATGGATGAGGCGATCGTCAATTATCTCAAACGAAAATATAATTTACTGATTGGTGAGCGAACGGCTGAACAAATAAAAATTGCAATTGGAACAGCCTATCCTGATGATGATATTCAAACAATGCACGTAAAAGGTCGTGATATGGTCGCTGGCATTCCTAAAACAATTGAAATTTCTTCGGAGGAAGTTAGAGAGGCCATCTCTGAACCAGTTAATACAATTGTCGATGCTGTACGAGTAGCTCTTGAAAAAACGCCTCCTGAACTTGCGGCAGATATCGTTGATAAAGGAATTGTCCTTGCCGGTGGTGGAGCACTCATTAAAAATTTAGATATTCTTTTGCGAGAAGAAACGGGGCTACCGATTATGATTGCTGATGATCCTCTTTGTGCTGTGGTATTGGGTAGTGGAAAAGCACTCGATCAGTTAGATATTTTGAGTACGGTAACTTTGCAATAAACTTTAGTGAGAGGGCTTAAGGAGGGAATAATCAATGGCTCTAACAAAACGCCAGAAATTATTTCGTAACTTCTTTTTTGCTCTTGCAATTATCCTTCCTTTCATTTGGCTATCAACAAGCATCAAACCCTGGCAGTCAGAAAGTCGCATTGTCAATTTAGTGCAAGATGTTTTTTTTCCAGCTCAATATTTTTGGGCTTCCATGAAAAGTAAAATTCATGTGACATGGAAGCGTTATGTTTATCTCATAGATGTCGAACAGGAAAATGAAGTTTTAAAAAAAGAAAATGGTGAGCTGAAAATTCAAGTCAATGAGATGCAGGAGCAGGTTAAAGAAGCCGAAAGACTGCGAGAGTTACTTGAGTTTAAAAGATATTTTCAAAAAGATTTTGTTATCTCCAATGTTTTGTCGATTCAAAGTTGGAATCCATTCTATTCAATACGAATTAGTAAGGGTAAAAATGCTGCTTTTAAATTGGGAATGCCAGTGGTTGCGTCCAATGGCGTCGCTGGGAGAATTATTCGTGTGGGTGAATTTTTTTCTGATGTTCAATTGCTCTATGATCCCTCATTTTACATTGATGTACTGATTCAGAGAACTCGTGTTCGTGGTGTGTTGCAAGGGCAAGGCAAAGAAAAATGTTTGCTGAAAATCAACCAAAAATCAGATGTCAAGATTGGTGATGTTGTTATGAGCAGTGGCTTAGTTGGGGTATTTCCTAAGGGATTGCCAATAGGAAAAGTTGTGGGAATTTCATTTGAGACGGATCACGTGACACAAAACATTACAGTGGAACCGTGGGTTAACGAGACAAATTTAGAAGAAGTCATGGTCATTTCTCACTATTCAGAAGATTTGGAAAAAATAGTTGAAGCGGGTGGTGATGAATGGTTAGAGAAAGCCGTCAAAGGTCAGCTTCATGGCGGCTGAGTCTAAATCTGGATATCTTAACGATGATCATTTTGGGGGACGGTTATTAGAAAAGATCATCCATTTTATCCGTTATTTTTCTCTTACTATTCCGACAAAATACTTCTGGCAAGATATCTGGCAGCTTTTTGTCATCATCTATATTCAGTACATATTGAATTATTTTTTTCACTCCTATTATTTAAATTTAGATTTAGTAACCTCTTGGGTAATGCTCAGTGTCATTCATAAAAATCAAATTCCTGCTCTACGTTACGCTGTGTTGAGTGGATTTGTTCTGGAAACTTTCACGTCAATTCCTATGATGACTTATATTTCGAGTTATTTGCTCATTACAAGTCTTGTTCTAGCAAGTAGAACATTTTTATCGTGGAAGTTTTATACAACACGTTATTATGGATTTTTAATCGGAGCATTACTTGTCCGAATTCACGAATGGGGGATTGCTTTTTTATTACAGCCTAATTTTATTTTTACGATTTATGATTTTATCAACTTTAGCTTTAAACTGTTATCAACATGGCTCATCAGTTTATTTTTTTGGAATGTATTTTTGAATCCTCAGGTAAAAAAAGAAAATAAAAGATGAAACCCATTTTTCGTCAAGAAAGTTTACTTGTCCCTACCCGATTTTTAGGGGCACACGTTATTGTGGCACTGATGGTTGGTTTTTTAGCTGCAAGAATGTGGTACGTGCAAATTTTTCAAGGAGATCAGTATAAAAAAATTTCAGAAAATAATCGCATTAGAAAAATCGAGCTCCCTGCTCCACGAGGTAAAATCTATGACCGATTTGGTCATTTGGTTTTAGGAAATCGTGCTTATTATGAGTTAGTCATTATCCCTCAATACGTCATTGATCAAGAAAATCTTATCCAAATTCTTTCCAAAATTTTGCATATATCAGACACATCGCTTAAGAAACAATTGCGTGCTAATCGTGGACGACCCAAATACTTGCCCATTGTACTTAAGAGAAATTTATCTATTCATGAAGTCGCAAACATTAACTCGAACAAAGTTTTTTTGCCTGGTGTCGAGGTAATCGAAGCTCCTCGTCGAGAATATACAGAGAATATGTCAGCACATCTTGTTGGCTATTTAGGTGAAATTGATCAAAGCATGTTGAATAAACTCAATGAAAAGATCGAGGCAAATGCTAATCCCTATATTCCAGGAGATTTAGTAGGCAAGCACGGTTTGGAGAGACAATGGGAAAAATATTTGAGGGGAACTCGCGGTTTTCAATATATCCAAGTGGATGCTTTTGGTCGTGAAACAGGGCGTAGTAGCACCCAAGCAGGTGAACTGAATTATTTACCTAAGATTGAAGCTAAAGCAGGTTCTAATATTGTGCTGACATTGGATTTAGAATTGCAAAAAAAAGTTGAAGATGCTTTTAGAGGAAAATACGGAGCTGTAATTGTAATGAATCCTCAAAATGGAGAAATTTTATCTCTCTTCAGTTCTCCCAATTTTGATCCAACAATTTATCAAGATGGGGTCTCTGTTGAACAATGGCACGCTTTAACTTCAGATCCATTTCATCCACTCTTAGATAAGACTTCGGGTGGTGAGTTTGCTCCCGGCTCGTTGTATAAAATTTTAATTGCTGCGGCCGCATTAGAAGAAAAAATTATTTCTTCTAAAACAACTTATCATTGCAATGGAAAATTTGTCCTAGGGGATCAAATTTTTCAATGCCATGATCATAAAGGACATGGAACCCTAGATTTAATTGGTGCTATTAAGAAATCATGCGACGTTTATTTTTATCAAGTCGGGGTAGAGTTGGGAGTAGACCGTATTGCAAAATATGCCGAAGCATTTGGACTTGGAAAAAAATTAGGCTTCTTATTAAATATGGAACGACCCGGTTTGATTCCTACGTCAGCATGGAAATTAAAAACAACAGGTATTCCTTGGCAAGTAGGTGACACTCCCAATATTGCCATTGGCCAAGGTTATAATTTATTAACTCCGCTACAAATGGTTTCTATGTTTGCAACGATTGCTAGTGGAGGAAAAATTTATCGCCCTCATCTAATATCTAAAATTTTAACTCCTCTCGGTGAAGTGATTCAAGAAGACCGTCCAGAAATTTTATCTGAAGTGAATATCATCAAACCCGAAACATTTCATTTTTTGCGACAAGCATTATTCCATGTCGTCAATGATATCGACGGCACAGGAAGAAGAGCTCAAGTTCCTGGTATCAGCGTGGGGGGAAAAACAGGTTCGGTGCAAGTCGTTAGCTTGAAGAAAAATCAGAATCAGTCGGATGTAAGTATGAAGTGGAGAGAGCACGCAATGTTTGCAGCAATTTCTCCAATAGAAAATGCAGAAATTGCTGTGCTTGTCGTGAGTGAAAATGACAGTAAAGGTGGGGGTGGTGCTTCAGCCGCTCCCGTTGCTCAAAAAATTTTATCCCAATATTGGGAGTTAAAATCTAAGAGAAATATTGCTGTTAAGGAAAATGAAAGTAAAGATCAACCACTATGATTCCTCTTTTATTTAAACGACAAGAAACCTCCAATAAGAAAGATCGTGGACTTTGCAATGCTGAAGTTCAACAAACGAAGACCACCAGTTCATGGTTACTTTTTTTATTAGTCATAACTTTATCCGTGATCGGTCTAACCAATCTTTATAGTGCTACGCTAGGTGGCCCTTTATTCTATGGACAAATTCAGCATATGGCTTTAGGAATTTTTGTTTTTATCCTCATTGGTTTTTTTATTTCACCTGACTTTTTGTTGCTTATTACTCCGATTGTATTAACTGTCCTAACGGCTTGCCTCTGTATTGTATTATTGAGTGGACATACCGCAGGTGGAGCACAAAGGTGGATGCATATTGCGGGATTTAAATTTCAACCCTCCGAGTTTGCGAAACTCACAACTATTTTAGCTGTTGCGAGATTTTTTCAAACACATCAACAAATTCATCCCTATAAACTACGAGACATTTGGCTAATCATTGCAATTGTCTTCGGTATATTTAGTTTAATTTTTAAACAGCCTGATTTAGGAACGGCTGGTTTATGTTTGATTGTAGCCATTACGCAAATGTATTTTGTTCGCTTCGATATGAAAACAATTGCTTGGATTATATTTTTTTCTATTTTGATTGGGATTGTCGGTTGGAATTTATTTCTACATGATTATCAAAAATTGCGGGTTTTAAATTTATTTAACCCCCAACTCGACCCCCATGGTTCTGGTTATAATTCATTGCAATCTATTGTTGCAGCAGGGAGCGGAAAATTTTTAGGTAAAGGATTTATGTCGGGAACACAGACACAATTGCAATTTTTACCTGCTCGACATACTGATTTTATTTTTTCCGTGTTTGCAGAAGAACATGGTTTTTTGGGAAGTATCATCGTTTTTTTATTATTTATTTCTTTTGTTTTTTTAGGTTTTGAAATTAGTCGGCAATCAAAATCAACATTTAGTGCCTTATTAGCAG
>CAZFSQ010000184.1:0-5357 GCA_964521975.1 uncultured Oligoflexales bacterium
ATGGGGACTTTTAAATCCTAAAAATCTTGCTGAGCAAATGATCCAAGATAAAATTTCAGATGTTCGGTTGCAATTGCAGCAACATAAATATATTTGGGGTCCAAGAATTAAAGGTGTCTAAAAAAAGTAACCATTATTATTTTTCAGAATTGAAAAAATATGAATGTCAAGATTCGACAGCGTTAAACAATCCTTTTCCTTTATGTTTAGAAAAGGGCAAAGGGTCGATTGTTTATGATGTCGAAAAAAAAACTTTGCTAGATCTCTCTGCGGGATTTGGTTCATTACCCTTAGGACATCATCCAAAAATTATTCAAGATCATTTAAAAAAATATTTTTCTAAAAATTTTTTGGTTCAAGGAATGGGTGATCTTCATCCAACAAAGCAAAAAATAAAATTATTTCAAACATTGAAAAAATATTTACCTAATAATTTAAGCAAGGGAATTTTGTCTATCACAGGTTCAGGAGCCGTCGAGTCTGCAATCAAGACTTGCTTACTACAGAGTAAGAATAAAAATCACGTTTTTATTACCTTTCGTGGAAGTTATCATGGCGTTGAATTATCATCTTTATCTCTGACAGCACAAAAAAAATTCAAATCGCCATTTTCATCTTGGCTTTCCTCCAATAGAACCATCGAACTATTATTTAATGGCGACTTGACGATATTTTCTGAAACAATAAAAAAAATACGACAACAAAAATATCATATCAGTGGTGTTATTTTAGAGCCGATCCAAGGACGATCGGGGGTACATGTCGCAAAAAAAGAGTGGCTTGCCGGAATAAGAAAAATAACTTTAAAAGAAAAAATCCCTCTCATCTTCGATGAAATTCTTACAGGGTTTGGCAGAACGGGAATTAATTTTTTTTCTGAAGAAGTAGAGCCTGATCTTTTGTGTTTGGGAAAATCCATGGCGAATGGTCTTCCTATTTCTGTTTGTTTTGGAAATGAACCGTTGATGTCGCAATGGCCCCTCAATCAAGGAGAAGCCATTCACACGGGAACTTTTTATGGCTACCCATTAGCCTGTGATGTCGCTCGGATTACAATTGATTCTATCTTTGAAAATAATTTACCCAAACGTGCTCAAGAAATTGGGGATTGGTTTTTAGAAAAACTAAAAAAACATTTATCTAATTTTTCTCAAGTGAAAGATATTCGAGGTAAAGGGCTGATGCTCACCGTTGAATTTTATGAAAAATATGCCGGCGTCAAATTAATGCACAAACTCAATCGCCTTGGCGTTCTTATTGTACCCTCTGGTTCTGAAGGGCAATGCCTTTCCCTGACTCCCGCTCTCACCATTTCAAAGAAACTCTTAGAAGATTTTATTGATAAATTAGTTTTTTTATTAAAAAAGAAAAATTAACTTCCCTGCACGTAACTTTCTTCTTTGTAAAATTTCTTAATAACTAAAAACAACAAAGAAGTACCTAGCATCATCCAAGTGAAGAACCAATAATAATCAGGCCCAGAGAGTGATGTTGTTCCGTCAGGGTTTTGGATGAAATAATTAATCCATGCAGTTAAAAAATTTCCTAAAGACACACTCAATAAAAATAACCCCATAATAAATGACTTCATGGAATTAGGAGCTTGAGTATATGAAAATTCAAGTCCGGTAATCGAGACCATCACCTCAGCCGCCGTAATAATAAAGAATGCGACAAGCTGCCAAAGAATGCTTGGGGTTTGACCATCAACTATTAATTGTTCAGTATAAGCAACTAAACCAAAAGCTATGGTTGTGATAAAAAAGCCAACCGAAATTTTCCAAAGAGAATTTACTTTACAAAATTTTCCAGCCCACGGGTAAATACCGTAACTAAAAATAGGAATAAAGAGCATGACTAAAATAGGATTAATCGCTTGCACTTGAGAAGCTAAGATTTCAAATTTCATAAATTCAAAAATCCCAAAACTTAAATCAACATTGCGATTTAAATGCTCTGCCTGTAAAACCCAGCTTGAACCTGTTTGATCATAGAGTGCCCAAAACATCGCAATAAAAAGATAAATAACCGGAAGCGTCATGAGAGCTTTTTTTCCTTGTGGACTCATGAAGTCTTCTTTATATTTTTTCCAACCTACTGGAGCAATAGGTACGAATTTATGACGACCCATCCAAAAAATAATGGTGGCCACAAACATTAAAATTCCAGGGATCGCAAACGCGACACTCGGACCATAAATTTCAAGAAGTAAGGGAGTTAATAAAGTGGAAAAAAATGATCCAAAGTTAATGGAAAAATAAAAAACACTAAATACTTTATCTATCAAACTTTTATTAGCTTCTGTGAATTGATCCCCAACATTGGCAGACACGCAAGGTTTAATCCCCCCAGAACCAATCGCAATTAAAGTTAACCCTAAAGAAAGTCCGAGTCTTGTATCATCCAATGAAAGGCATAAATGACCTAAACAATACACAAGTGAAAGAGAGATAATCGTTTTGTACTTTCCCCAAAAAACATCCGCAAGCACAGCCCCAAGAATGGGGAAAAAATAATTTGCCATCGAAAACGTGTGATACCAAGTTCTGGCCTCAGCTTCACTCATCGGGGAAACTTGTCCCGATGAGTCCATCAGGTATTTGGTCATAAAAATGACTAATATGGCCTTCATACCATAGTATGAAAATCTTTCTGCGGCCTCGTTACCAATGATAAAAGGAATTCCTGATGGATATTTTGGTTTATGGTCACTCATGTAAATCAATTCCCTTTCTCTTAAAAATTATTTAGTCCCAAAAAGCCTATCCCCAGCATCTCCAAGTCCTGGAAGAATATAGCCATGATCGTTTAATTTTTCATCAATCGCGGCAGTAAAAATTGGAATATCTGGATGTTCATTTTGAAAATATTTGATCCCCTCAGGAGCAGCTAATAAACAAATAAACTTAATTGAACGAGGATTCGACATTTTGATTCTTTGAATAGCTGCAACTGATGAATGACCCGTTGCGAGCATTGGATCTATGACCAACGCATGACGATCTTGAATATCTTGAGGAACTTTATAGTAATATTCAACCGCAACATGTGTTTCTGGTTCGCGGTACAAACCAATATGTCCAATACGTGCCGATGGTATAAGTTCTAAAATACCTTCCATAAGTCCCATACCTGCACGTAATACAGGAATGAGCACCGTCTTTTTTCCTTCAAGCACAGGAGCTTTCATGGAACACATAGGAGTCTCGATATCTTCGTAAGCCAATGGAAAATCGCGTGTAACTTCGTAACCTAAAAGCATTCCCACTTCTTTCATCAGTTGACGAAATTTTGCCGTCGAAGTTTCCTTATTTCGCATGATGGAAAGTTTATGTTGTACCAAGGGATGTTTAATTACCGTAACTTCAGCCACTTTTATTTTCTCCTTTTGCAATACGCTCTATTAAAATAATGTTCCACCACCTGTTACTTTGAGTGGTGAAATTCCTTCGGGTCGTAACTTAAATGCAAGTTTTCTCCCCGCCCACCAACTTCCTCCTTCAAGAACTTTTGCTAAGGTAAATTCTCGTGGGGGTAGATCAAGATACTGACATACTTTGATATGAAGTTCATCTAAAAGTGCAACCGTCAAGGCTCGCCACTCGACAATAGGTTCATCACTGACAAGAAATTTTTTATCGTGCATCGTATGATCTTTGAAATTTAATAACCCAAGATCTAAAAATAATCCCCCATTTCGGTATTCAGGTAAACCCGTCAGAATATTTTCATTCATAATAGAAAAATTTCCATTTTGTAATACATCTAAAAGAGAATAAGTCAGCCATTGAGAAATTTTATGAAAGGGAATAAAACCATCTCCCAGCATTTTTCGATGTTGCCAAACATCTCCCATTTTCTCCCCATCAATGAGGTTGCCTTGAGGCCACATAGAATGAAATTCTTGGAGGATTTTTTTTAATAATAGTTCGATATCAAAAGTTTTTGCTTGCGATAACATCCAATCGAAAATTCTTCCAGGGCGATCATTAGGTAAGTCACCAAACATTTTTTTATTCTCATAACCCAATTTTCCCCACGCACACATCAATTCTAACCGACTAGATAAACCTTCGAGCGGATGTTCAGGTGAATCTTGAAAAGCATTTTTTAATTCTTCTTCTGTTAAAGACATTAGTTTTTTAAAAGATACCTGATGGGGATTTTTCTCTGGATCAGAGGAAAATAATCCTTTTCTAAACATTTCAAATGTCGCAACTCCCAAGCCCTCAGAACGAATAAATGTTTCTTTTAATTCTTTACTCTCATACTTCCATTTTGCTCCCGCTCCAGCATCTAATAAGGCACTCATCATGACAAGGTCAAACATCGTCCGTCCCCATTCATGAAGATTTTTTTCTTTGAGATCATTAAATTCGTGCCAGAGAATTTTTCCAGAAACTTCAAAATGTCGAAGACGACTATGAGGTGGAATAAGACGAATAAAATCTTGATTGTTTTTTGCTGAAGGAAATCGTTCTTTCATAACATTAACCAATAAAGAAAGAACATAACCCCATTTTTTTTCATCCAAGGTGAAGTAGTCGGATTTATTTTTTATTAGATTGTCGTAGAGAACAAATGAACGGCGGCGGATTTCTCGCGGTTCTAATAAAATACTATTCATGCAAATGACGACCTTTAACCTTTTCTAAATCAGGCAAATCTGTCTTACATTCTTCGGTAAAATAACCCGCAGCTTTTTTTGCTTCCATTTCTACTTGAGCGTCTTTAGGAACCCTATCCTTAGGAATGGATAATCTTTTATCAACCGAAATTCCCGAACCTACAATTGCGTCATATTTCATATTACTCATGGATACAAGTTTATGGATTTTTTTAATTCCAAGCCAATGAAGAATATCAGGCATGATTTCTTGAAATCGCATGTCCTGCACACCCGCAACACATTCCGTTCGCCTAAAATACTGAGCAGCACTATCTCCACCTGTTTGTCGTTTGCGAGCGTTATAGACTAAAAATTTAGTCACCTCACCAAGAGCACGGCCCTCTTTTCTAAAATAAACAATCACACCTGTTCCACCTTTTTGGGCAGTCTCGATACATACCTCAATGCCATGAACTAAATAGGGACGACAGGTACAAATATCTGAGCCAAATACATCGGAGCCATTACATTCATCATGAACCCGCACAGCTAATTCATTTTTTTCGTCGGATATTTTTTTAGGATCACCAAAAATGTAAATCGTTGACCCACCAATCGGTGGTAAAAATAATTTGAGATCTGGACGAGTAATTAACTCTGGAAACATTCCCCCTGTAGATTCAAATAATGTACGACGAAGATCACTTTCTTTAATGATCACAAACTGGCTGCGGCACTGGTTGGCATC
>CAZFSQ010000185.1:0-5354 GCA_964521975.1 uncultured Oligoflexales bacterium
ATTTTTAACCGCTAACATTTTTTTCGTACATCCAATGGGTGGATTTTTTTTTCCTTAGGATAAAAAAGCTGGGACCAAATTTTTGATTTCCCATCACCAGAGTCATGATCCTTAAAAAACAAAATCAGTAACCGGTCAGTGAATGATGGTGGAAACCACTCTGTCATCTCCAACGAGCAAAGCGAGTAGGTTCCGCGAGCTGGCGAGTGGATGGGGGTCTTTTCACTCGTAGCAAGATGCCCAGGCATTCGCACCTTCGGTGCTCATTGGGCATGACAATGTTTTACAGCAATCAATTACTGACGCCGTGTACCAAAAGCATAGTATTTAAATTGATTTCAACTTTATCCAGGATACAATTAAAGTCATGTTTAATAGATGGCCGAAATAGGAGGGGCAGGCATTCCATGCTTTTTTTGCGGATATTTTTACTTATATTTACAACAAATTTATATTCCCAATATGATCTTGAGAATCATGAAATAAACCAAAGTAAAATAGATCGTTTTTATTTACAAATTTCAAATGTAAATAGCATTAAAAATTTTTTAGAAAATTTAAATCAAAGCGACAAAGAATATTTCCAACATTTTAATCTAGTTTATTCATCAAAAAGTCTTCAAGGTGGTGATTTTCAATCTCCGAGAACGATTCTTTCAACAAAAAATGGTGAAGTGATTTTTGCTTTTAATGGGGATAAAAAACAAAAAGGGTTTCATCAAATTGAAGCATTGGTTTTTAATTCTAAGGAGAGGGTATTTGATTTTATTGAGTATGAAGAAAATTCTAATCACTTAGTTAAAAATCATAATACAGCTGGAAAATGTATGCAGTGTCACACGAGTGATCTTCGCCCCGTCTGGAGACCGTATGATCTTTGGTTGGGGGCCTACGGTAGTCACGACGATGCTTTAATTGATTTTAAAAAATTCCCCACCGAAGAAGAAAGATATCGAGCAGAGAATAATGTTTTGGTGAATGTTTATAATGCAAGAGATTTTTCAGACGAGGAGCGATTTTCTATCTTAAACATTATTCAAAAAGAATTTGACGAGTTTATGGTTTTTCGTGAAGAAGCTAAAAAGAATTCACACTCACGATATCACTATTTACAATTTGAGGGTGAATCTCCAGTTGCTCCTTATATCCCTACATCAAGATCGGGAGAATATCCTCTGAGACCTAATTTAAATTTGACGGAAAAAATTTCGCGATTAAATGCGATGCGTGTTGCTCATATGATTGAAAAAAAAGCAGCGTGTTATGAAAACTATCGCTCATATATTTTATCTTCTTTGATGGAATGCGAGATTGAAAAGAAATTATCACAAAAAATTATCGAAAATATTTTAAGACATCAACCAGATTACTCTAATTTACCAGGATGGCGAGAGGGAGAAGAATTGAGTCACAAAGTTTTTGCTCTTTCGCTCTTGAATATTGAAAAAGAAGATCTTAATTTAAGTATGGAACCTAAAGATTGGAATTATTTTGTGGGTTATTATTATATGCAACATTATCTAGCCAATGAACTTTATCAAAAATTAAATTTTGATATTGAATAGGATCCCCATAGATATAATCAGGAAATTTGTGAAAAACTTTCACCCGATTTATTGGTTCAAGCGGAGGATAAAAGTTTTGGTAAAGAATGTGAAGTTGATGATGAGCCGACACCCAATGTAGTTCATATGTGTCAATCCTGTCACGGTGAGGGAATTGAAAACGCACCAAGAATAAATTTCTTAGACAAAGAAAAAATTCACCAAGATCAAAATTTAAAAAATAAAATTTTAAGTCGGATTGACCCCAAAGCAGAAAAACCAATGCCGCCCACAAGATCATTAATGCGTCGTGAAAGAAAAGCAATTTTAAAATATATATTTTAAGATATAATCTTCTTATGACTAAAAAAATTATTTTATCTTTGTTTATGGCATCATCTTTATTTGCTCAATCCGAATACCAACCCCCTGCTAAAGCTACCGACGAAAAAAAAATTGAACCTGAATACATGTACCGGATGGCTGGATTAAAAGTGCGTGAAGATGCGGCATTTCATGAGAGTGCCGATCGTGATTTTATGGACCAACTTTTTTTGATTTTAAAATATTCGAGGACGTATGATTATCGTCACGATTTTTTAATTCAACCGAGTATTCGCACGGCAAAAAGAAACCCTGCCAAACAAGAACCGCTAATTAGAATTGAGCAAGCATACGTTAAACTGACGTTGCCGCTGGAAATAAATTTCACGGCTGGAAAAAAAGCAGAATTTGAAGGGAGTGGTTTTTTTGCCAACCCATCCGATCTATTAAACGAAAATAAAAATATTTTTGATCCTTTTGAACAAAAAGAAGGAAAAGTGTTTACACGGGTGAGTCATCTTCTTGGTCCTTTTCAAATTGGTGTGGGATATATTCCTGACCGTGGCAGAACGTTTCATGATGGAAAACTTTGGGTTCAAAGTTTTGGCGAGTGGCAAAAATTTGATACAAGATTAAATTACACTTATCAAAAAGCAGATAAATCAACCGTTGGGATTTCGCTTGCAAGATTTTTTGGCGACCATTTTGAACTGCACACCGATTCACGATTTCAATTTCGTCAGCGTAGTGCCAAGGAGATGGCCGAACGAATTTATTCTTCATATGAACAGAAAGATAAGAGCCTTCAATATTTACTTGGCAGTCGGTTTGTCATTACCAATCGCCGCACTCTTATATTAGAATTTTTAACGAATCAATCGGGACTTCATCCCCTCGAAGCAATTAATTACTATATTCCTCTCAAAATAGATAAATCTTCTACAGGGAAAGATCCTGAAAGATTACTAGGAAGACATTATAGTTTTTTATCTTTAGAGGATGAAGATACCGTTGCTGCTATGAAACTTGGGATTTCGACTACCTATAATATTGATGATCAAAGTTTTTTATTTAATTCCGAGATGAAATATCATTTTTCTCCCGCTACCAGTCTACAAATTCTCCCCTCGTTATTTTATGGTAAACAGCTCACAGAATTTGGTGAGAAACCATTTTCACAATCAGTGAGTTTTGTGGTGAAGGGGCGGTTTTGATCAAAACCCCGCCATCCACCATACGCTCACAATGAGCAGCCACATGATTAAACTGGCTCCGTCTTTGGCGGCGAAGACAATAGGATCGTGGTGCATTTCTCCGCGATGAACTTTGAGCCATACTCGTGAAAACCATCCCATGAGTAGTGGACAGATGAGCCATAATAATTCTGGATAGTGATAAATATTTTGCACTTTCTTATCATGAATATAAAAAGCAAATACAAGTACAGAGAGAAAATTGGAGGAGACACCCATTTGAGAAACTAGTTGAAAATCAGAAGCGAGATAACCACGGCGATTATTTTTTTTACCAGAAGCTTCATTCATTTTTAATTCAGCCCCACGCTTGACCAGAGCGAGGCCCCAAAATAAAAATCCAGAGAAAGCTAGGAACCAAGCCGAAATGGGAATATTGGTAACAATGGAACCACCTAAAATTCTCCACGCATAAAGGGATGTAAGTAAAAATACATCAAGAATGGGAACTTCTTTTAGTTTAATTGAATATGAAGTTGAGCAAAGAAAATAAATAAGAGTAACGATCAGAAGGTCCATAGATTGTAAATACGCGGTGGTGATTCCAATCGCAAATAAACTAAAAAATAAAAAAATTGCTTCGTGTGTTGTGACGCGACCACTTGCTATGGGGCGATCTTTTTTGTCTGGATGCTCTCTATCAGATTCACGATCTAAAAAATCGTTCAAAATATATCCAGCGGAAGCTAAAAAACAAAAAGAAAAAAATGCAAAAATTGTTTTTAGCATTAGATCAAAATCTTGAAATTGGTGGGCTAATATAATAGGTAAAAAAACTAAAATATTTTTACTCCATTGATAGACTCGCATGGCCTTTATGAATGAAATAATTTTTTGAAAGAAATTAAGCGAAGATTTTTTTTCATAGGTACGAATTTCGCTTCGGTAAGCATTTTTTTTATTTTCGGTTTTTAATTTCTGATTCATTTTTTAATATCCTTACAACAGCGAAAACCAAGATGATAATTATGGTGGCTTCCATCGCTCATAAGTTTCGTGCCATGCCAAAAAGGAGCACGCCAGCGACACCAATCTTCATGAGCTTGATATTTATCAAAAATAAACCAGCTCCCCTTCATTTCGGTATACCCATATTTTTTACTTGGATGATTTGCTCGCTCATCTTCACTGAGAGGTAAATTCATATGCTCTGCTGCATTACCATGCAGATCATAAACACCGAGAGAACTTTTACAGTCGGGAAAACTTCCGCTGGGATAAGTATTAGAACCGCAGTGTTCATAATTTCCGCCATTACATCCTTCAGATTTTGTGCTGTTACCACCACAAATTCCTTTTTGATATTCACGACTGCCATAAGCCCATTTTTTATTACTTTTATTTTGAGCGTTATGAGTCTTACGCATCGCTTCAATGGCTCGCTCTGGAGATAATTTTTTTTCGCTTTGTAATGAATAATCATAATCCGCGTCTAATAATTCCCCATCACAACTCCCCTCCCACTCGTGAGCATCACAAATTCTTTTTCCCATTGCGTCACAAATTTCGGCGGCTTCTTTAGCTTTGACCCACACAAGAGGATAAGTGCATGGGATATTGGGAAACTCAAATTGGTCGATACAAGTTTTACTATCTTCGATTTTTTCTTTTCGAGCGTTAAAGAGTGGAGCCATAAATTTTGCACCACAAATCTTTTCAAATAAATGATTTTCGTAGGAAATATTTTTTTTGCTCAAATTTTCTTGGCAACTTTCTTCACTCTGGGGGTGCTTTGTTATTTTGGGGTTTCCTTGAGTCATATATTTTTCTGATTGAAAAATAGATTCCATTTTTTTTATTTTTTCTTCTGAATACGAGTTTGAATTTTTCATTTGAGAAATAATTTTGTGCTGAGCTTCGGTTAGTTCTCCCGCATTTAATTCGAGGCTTAAAAAAAACATTACCAAAATTATTTTATTTTTTATTTTCATCGGATTTTTTTTCTTTTTTCATGATATAAAAAAAGTCACGATTATCCGCCATCCCCAAAAAGCGTGGAATAATTTTTCCCTCATAGGTTTTATCTAATACGTTCATTCCTTCAATTAGATGAGACGTTTCAATTTCATTATTTCTAAATAAATAAAAGGATAGATAGGTGTGTTCGAGGGCATTCATATCGAGGTGCATTGCATAAGAACAATGATAGGCTTGAAAAACACGAGCCATCGCGATAGGAGTCGCTGTAGAAAAATAACCATAGATTAAATATTTTTTATTCCCGGTTGTCTGT
>CAZFSQ010000186.1:0-5321 GCA_964521975.1 uncultured Oligoflexales bacterium
TTCATCACTTATTCCAGTTTTACAAAAAGATTATCGCCGAAGTTTTGTTCGTCATCAACTAATATTGATTCCGAATTAAAAAAAGCACTGACCTTGTTTTGTAAAAAAAATGGTTTTAAAATTCAAAAAGTAATTGAAAATGCTATCCGCGAACTACTTGAAGATCAATATCTGAAATAATCTTTTGCGTAATTAAATCGTCCAGCGGCTCAACAGAATCTATATCAGCAGTGTATTCTCCAGATACATCCATTAATTGCAAAGCAAAAGCTCCAACAAGAACTAATTTGATTTGAGACTTTATCTTTCCCAACTCTTGATCAAGTTCCATTAAAGCGAGTTTAAAAACTTCTTGAATATTAATCACAAATATTCCTAAAAAAACAAGTACGAGCTTTCTAATTTTATCCCACTACCATTTTATCGCGATAGGAAGCATATGACAAACCAAGATCTTTATTTAAACTCAAATTTTCGGCCATGCAATTTTAGATGGAACATCCGCCTCTCTTAAGGAGCTAAAAATAAAATTATTTACCACCGTTTGTTGCTTCTGGGCTTTTTATTACTGCTACTGCTTGTTTTGAAAAGATGGAGAAAATAAAATTATTTCCTCCTTAAACATGGTGATTTATTATTAAAAAATCACTATACTCTCTGTAAGAATATAGAAGAGGTATTGATGTCTAAAAAAAAAATCGAATGTTGACATTTGGCTAGAGAGAGAAACCAATCATAAAAGAAAAGCGTTAGAAAATGCTTCGCATCACTTTGATGAACATGATGTACTCGATGTAAATATTTTAGAAAGTATTTATGGGCAAGAAAGCAGTTTTGGAATCAACGCGGAAAGCGTAATTCTATTAGAGCCGCCGGTGATTTTCAGTCAGAGAAAAAAACTGCGATACGAATGGGTCTCACTGTTAATAAAGACAATGATCAAAGATTTGATGTTGATGATGCCTCTGCTGCTTCCGCTAAATATCTTAAGATTCTTGATGACTGCTTTAGTAAAGAAACAACACTAACAGAATCGAAAAAGACGTTTTCTGTCTCCAATAAAGAAGAACGATTGAAATTTACCTTGGCAGCATATAATGCTGGCGAGGGGAGAATTGCTAATGCTCAGCTTAAAGCTAAAGAAGCTGGCAAGAATCCAACTAAATGGTCTGATGTAAAAAACTATCTTAAAGCAACAGGTCTTAGCTCTAAAAAAATTGAAGAAATTCAAAACTATGTCATGAATGTTTTGGTTTATGCTTTTGAGTTTTTTAAAAAGTCAGGTGCTGATAAAAACGCAAAAAATAAATGCCCAGAAAATATTGATGGATTTCCTAAGGGTGGCCATTGGATAACTAAAGATGGTAGACATATCTTAATTAAGAATAAAAAGGATTAGTAAGTTATGAACAATAATAAACTGATCACTTTAAATATTTTTTCGCTATTTTTGTTCTTATCTTCTATTCTAAATGCTAAATCGAATATTAATGAGGTTTGCTTTTTTAATTATATTGAATTTGAGGTGTTGCATTTAAACTGTCTTAAAAATAGTCCGGCTATTAAAAGCATAAAATCAAATTTTTTACGGTTTTATGATTTAAAAAAAACTTGCTCTGAATGTGTGGATATGTTTCCTGAAGCATCGACTTATTCATATCTTTATAAGCGTGACTACCTAGCTTTAGCTATGGGTGAGCATGATTTTGGTGGATATTTTGCGTTTATTATTTTTAAGAATGACCCACTCATCTATGACGTATGGCTATATGAAATAGATAAAGGGTTTTTTCAAATAAGAGAATTTAAACCTGAAGAGCCGCATATAAAAATTAGGAATAAAATGCAAGAACTCGCTCAAGATTTAAAATTTTCAAAATATTGGACAAATGCGTTTGAGTAAAATTTTACTTAAATAACGAGTCCACTTCCTCTCTTGAACTCTTTCCCACCTTCCAAATACTCAAAATATCCGTAAGAATTTTTTCAGCACATTCAAGTGACATTATGGTTTCTGAATCGCTTTTTGATTTTTTAGGCTGTGGATGCACCTCTAAGAAAAATCCATCCACATATCCTGTCGCAGCTACAGACCGAGCAAGTAGAGGTTCCATATCTCTTTCCCCACCTGAAATTTCTCCTTTAACACCACCAGCAGATGGTTTTTGTACACTATGCGTTATATCAAAAATAAGTGGGGTCTTTCCTTCTGCCATCACTTTAAACCCACGCATATCAACAATTAAATCACCATAGCCAAATGAAAATCCTCTCTCTGTTAATGCAAAATTTTTCTCTACTCCAAACGATTCACAAAACTGCTTCGCTTTGTCGATAATTTTTAAGGCTGCTGAGGGAGACACAAATTGTCCTTTTTTTATATTCACAGCCCTTCCCGATTCAATCGCCGCAGCAATTAAATCTGTTTGACGACATAAAAATGCAGGGATCTGCAAAACATCACAAACTTCAGCCACATCTTTCACATGATGCGTTTCATGAATATCGGTAAGAATGGGAATATGATATTTACTTTTCAAGTCTGAGAACCATGACATAACTTTATTAAAATCAGGTCCACGAAAACTTTCAAAAGATGTGCGATTGGCTTTATCAAACGAGGCTTTAAAAACATAATTAAAAGATAATTTATTTTTTAACTCCAACATAAAAGAAGCAACTTCATCGAGTAGCTCGTATGATTCAGCAATACACGGACCGGCGATAATAGTTGGTAGCGTGGGATTCAATTCAAATGAAAATTTATTTTTAAGTGCGGGCATTATATTTTTCCTCTCTCTTATTTACTTTAAACCGAAATCAAATCATAGACCAGTCAGTCCTTTTTTTCGGCAATTCAGAAAATACTATAGCCTATTAATGAAACTGCCGAGAAAATAAATGTTGAAGTTCGCACGCAAGATGGAAAGATTGTTCATACAGATCAATGTTCCATGATAAAGGGAGAAAACTCTTCGTGGAAAAAAGAATGTCAGCATGGAAGTAGCTCTGGATATATGTTTGATAAATCTTCTGGCCTTGGTATTGATTATTATGAAGGAACTGATGGTAAAGCATACGCCACCAATATTATCTTCGACAAAAAAAATAGAATGCGACTATTAAGAACAGAATTGGTTGATGGTAAAGCCAGCCATTTTTTTGTTGAAACTTTAAAAAAAATTAATGACTAGGCTGAGTAAAGAAAATTTAAGTTTAATTATTTTTGGTACGGATGGTCCAAAGCAATTTTTTAAGCATTTAATACCTTATGTATTGTTTTGGACTCCTATCATTTGTTTGTTCTTTACTATTTTGTTTAACAACACATGAAACAATTTCCCCGAAAATTTTTTTATTTCTTTGATCATTGCAGAGACATGTACCATTTCATGTTATTTCGGTGGGCATTGCTTAGAGAGTTGCTTAAACATGTATTTTTTTCTAAATAATATTCCCATCGCAAAAATAAGTTATTTTAAATCTCTCTTGATCAGTTTTATTTTTCTTTTTCCTGGTATGTCACTGGGGTTTAAATTAGCCGCTGAATTTGCGTACTATTCTAACATTTCCTTTTCAACTCCAGATGTAAAAGATTATAAATATGGAATTTTAATCGGTGTTTTCAGTGCCTTGGTTTTTCTTTTATTTCGTATCAAGAATGAAACAACGCAATATAAGTTAAAAACAGAAGCAAAACAAAAAGATTTAGAAAGTCGAACTCTCAAAGCAAAACTCAATGCCTTAACAATTCAAATGAGTCCTCATTTTTTATTTAACTCACTTAATTCAGTCTCTGAAATTATTCACAGCGATCCTATGGGAGCTGAGAACTTTGTTTTAGAGTTGAGTAATTTTTATCGACTTCTACTTGAGACGACAAAAAAAGAATCCCACTCTTTAGAAGAAGAAATCAAACTGTGTCAAGCCTATCTTGATTTAGAAAAAATTCGTTTCCCCAAAAAATTTAATTATCAAATCGAGATTGAACCTCATTTAAAACTTCATATGATACGAGTCCCCGTACTTATTTTACAACCTATCGTCGAAAACTCAATTAAACATGGCTTTAAAAATTTATCCCATAAAGGAAATCTGCAAATTATTATTTCAAATTCTGAAATAGAAAATAAAATAAATATTTTTATTAAAGATGATGGCTCCGGTTTGCATCAGAATTATTTATCTTTAGGAAGTGGAACTGCCTTAGAGAATTGTAAGACACGAATGAAGATGATGTTTGGAGATCATTCTGAATTTAATTTATCTAATAATGATCCTAAAGGAACCATTACCACCATCTGTTTTCCTCAGCAAATTTTTGGAGTTTAAAATTGAAAATAATTATTGCTGATGATGAAAAACTAGCTCGTGATAGATTAAAACGACTGCTGCAAGCTTATCCACAGATAGAAGTTATTCGCGAGGCAGAGAATGGCAAAGAAGTTCTTAAACTAATAGAGCAGCATCCTATTGATCTTATTTTTTTAGATATTGAAATGCCTATCTTGAATGGCATTGAGGTCGCGGGGGTCATCAAAAACAACCCTACAATAAAAATTGTTTTCGCAACAGCCTATGATGAATTTGCTATAAAAGCCTTTGAACTTCATGCAATTGATTATTTACTAAAGCCAATCACACAAGATCGCCTCGACATGGCAATGCAAAAAATTAAAACTCAATCGTCAAAAGAAATTAATTTAGAAGTTTTTTCTCAACTCATTCCCAAATATCAAACAGCACATTTAGCTCTTAAATCAGGAAAAAAATATTTTGTTATCAAACCAGAAAAAATTATTTCTATCACTGCTAAAGATCATTATGCGGAAATTTCTACAGATCAAGAAAAAATTCTTGTTGATAATTGTCTTGATTCTCTGTTTTTGCGTTTAAATCCCGAAAAATTTATTCGCATTCATCGGAGTTCCATTATCAATTTAGATTTTGTCACCGAATTACACCATGAGGGTGACAGGAAGTACCTGGCTATCTTGAATGACGAGTATTTAACAGAGCTACCCATAAGTCGAGAAAACATCGAAAAAGTTAAAACTAAATTAGGTCTCAATTGATCTCATTTTTTTTCCTTCATTGACATAAAATTCAGTTCCTATTACAAATTTAGTTTTACACTTTTTATTTATCGGGCGCTTTAGCTCAGTCGGTAGAGCAGAGGACTGAAAATCCTCGTGTCCCCAGTTCGATTCTGGGAGGCGCCACCTCTTGTAAAAGGTGGGAGGCGAGCATCATGGTAACCTTGTTTAATGTTGTGCATATAATGGCAGCTTTATTTTTAATCTTTGTTGTCTTGGTGCAAG
>CAZFSQ010000187.1:0-5303 GCA_964521975.1 uncultured Oligoflexales bacterium
TTTAAAGTTTGTTCTTTGACTTTATTTGCATTGGCAAGTTGGGATATTAAAATCGCCGTCGCCAGCGGTTTATGTGCTGCTTGTAGATCACCTAATTCCTTCATCAAATTTTCATCCGCAGCATGTCGCACTTTACCTGTCAGCATGATAAAACCGGTTGTTTGTTTATCTTCGCTCGGATGCTGTCGCCATTTTTGCACTAAACTTAATCCAGGTACTTGCTGAAAATGCGTTTCCACAATAGCCACATCAATTTTTTCCTGATTAAAACGATAGACCGCAGATAACGGATCGGACGCTGTTAAAACATCCACCTGATAACGCTCAAGAGCATTCTTAATCGACGTACAGAAAACCTGATCGCTATCTACGACAAGAATTTTTTGTGGCAAACTTTCGGAGTTCATTATTTATAATTGTAACTGAATTATAGACCCATCGTCAAATTATCGACCCACCATCAACAACAATCGCTTGACCTGTGATCGTTGCCGCTGCATCTTGCGTTAAAAAATAAGCGATCTCTGCAACCTGTTTGGGTGTTGTGATTTCCCCAATAGGAATTGTTGCTCGAATTGCGTCTTTATCAACATCCATTGCATCTATTCTTTCTTCCAACATCTGCGTATCCGTCCAGCCTGGACAAATCGCATTCACGGTAATTTTTCTCTTCGCTAAATTAAGAGCCATTGATTTTGTAAAACCAATCATACCATGCTTCGAGGCACAATAAGCTGCATGGTGCGGTACACCTTTTAATCCAAGGACAGATGAAATATTGATAATCCTTCCTAGAGCGTCGGGTAAAAAATCTTTTGCAGCTAACGTCGCATAAAAAGTTCCGTAAAGATTTATTTTAATTGTCGTATCCCAAATATTTTTTTCCTCTTCAATATTATTGTTTTCACTATCACCTAAAGCTACTCCCGCATTATTAATTAGTACATCTAATCGAGAAAACTTTTGATGCGTCTCCTGAATCCATTCTCTGACTTTTAATTCATCACTCACATCACACGGCATAAAAAAATCGCAAACATCTTTTGCATCACGATTTTCTTTACGAGAACATCCTGACACAATAAAACCCTTTTCTTTAAACAGCTGAGCACAGGTTAAACCAATGCCACGAGAGACTCCCGTAATACACACCACAGGTTTTTCACTTGAATTTTTCATTGAGCGGTAAATCCCCCATCAATCGAAATGGTTGTCCCGTGAATAAAACTCGATGCATCAGACGCTAAAAATGCAATCAACCACGCAATTTCTTGAGGATCAGCAAAACGTTTGAGCGGAATCGAACTTTTATAAAAATCCTCAGCATTCTTGGGATAGATCTCAGGATATTTTTCTGATAATTCCGATATCACAGTACGAAGCATGGACGTATCTGTACTCCCTGGTGCAATTGCATTAGCTCTTATTCCTACCGCACCATAATCCAAAGCAATATTTTTAGTGAATTGGGCTATCGCAGCTTTGCTCGCCCCATAAACAGCACTATAACGTTTTGCAATGAATGCCTGATCACTTGCGTTATTAATGATCACACCTTTTTTTTGTTTCACCATCCAAGGAATCACTGCTTGGCATAAAAAAAATGGGGATTTAAAATTAATCCCCATCACTTCATCAAAATCCTTCACTGAAGTTTCTTCAACATTACCAATATTGGTATATCCGGCATTATTAATCAAAACATCAATTCTGCCGTACATATCAATAATTTTTTTAATCTCTGTTGGAAATTTTTCGATACGTCGCAAATCAATATTCGGCAAATCCCAACCAACCACTTTAGTTTCTAGTTCGGTTAACAACTTAAAAGTTGCTTGGCCAATTCCACTGCGATGTCCTGTTAAAAGAATAATTTTATTTTTTAAACCAGGAAGAGACATTAAAAAAAATCCCATGTTACGTTAAGCAGACTTCAACACTTCTTTTGTATTCTGACTATAAGTGAATATCAATTGCAACAATTTTTCGGCGTGATGTTCGTTTAAATTTTTAAATGCTGCTCCATGAGCATACACTCCATTATTTTGAGATGGTGTTCCCCAAACGATTTGAATACTTAGTGGTGATAACCCAAGTGCTGAAATTTCTTTAGCCAATTCCCCCGATGCATTATCTAAGACAACCTTAATCTCAACACCACGAGCATAGTAAACAGGAAATTCAAATGAAAACCCTGTTCGCGAAAAATCAATAAGCCTACCCTCGCCTTCATGATTGCGAATCACAATCCCGTGTTCTTCTAAAACAGAAAAACGAATTTCCTCTCGGACATATCCAAGCTTATTCCAAAATGCCATTTTGAGTTCATCCAACAACTTTCTCTCAGAAACAAAAGGATGACACTCAAAGGCTTACGTAATTTCTTTTTGATGTTTAATGTGAATATAACGCCTGTGAAAAGAAAATTTTTCCAAGGTTTCTTTCGATAGTTCTGAATATACATCACTCCCCATCAAGATCGTATAAGGCTCACACGACTCTTCTAGTCTTTTGGCAAAATTGACACCATCACCAATAATCGTAATATCATAACGATCTTCGTCACCAATATTACCAATAAAAACATTGGCCGTATTCAATCCAATACGCACCGGAAAAATCAATTGATCGGTTTCTTTCGCTCGCACGCTACGTTTTAAAATTTCATTCTGAATCTCAATCGCCGTATCGACTGCTTTCATAATATGGGTTTTACTATCACTATTTTCATCATAACCAAAAAAAGCGAGCATCCCATCGCCCAACGTTTTATCCACAATTCCAGCATTTTTATGGATGATTGAAGTCATAAAACTAATATTCGATTTCAATTGTCTAAATACTGTCCCTGCTGTTTCCTGAACACTGGTTTTAGAAAAACCGACAATATCAATAAACATGATCGTTAGCCTTTTTTGCTCAGGCTCTTCAAAAAATTTCTCACCCTTATCCTCTAAAACTTTAAGCATTCCATCAGGAATTAATCCTTTCAGCGTGGATCGCAATTTGATGACATGAATTTCAGACTGTCTTTGTCTTTCCATATAAAATAAAATCGCGGAAATTGAAAAACAAATATTAAACTGTAACCAGGGAATCATGAGTTGAAAAAAGCTAAATAAAATATTTCCCAAACCTATCGCTAAAAAATTCAGACTAATGAAAGCCAAATTAAAGCTAAAACTTTTGAAAATGTTTGCAAGAAATAATCCAACTAAATTACCACTGATAATAGCCGCCCAAGGATAATCCAAAAAACTTAACCAATTTTTGGTAAGCACAGAATTTAAAATTGCAGCATGAATCAACCCCCCAGGAATTCTACCTATCGGCGTATCCTTAAAATCTGCCCCACCGGTAAAAAAAAGTGGCACAAACAAAACCGTATCCCCCTCTTGAATCATCTCTAGTTTTTTATTTTGAGAAATAGTTTCTAATATTTTTTGATAAGAAAAAATTTGCGACTTAAAATAATCATATGATTTTAAATTAGCCATCATCCGCCCCTCGGTATCTAATTGAATTTTCTTTCCACCTATTTCAAATTCACGACCCGATATTTGAAAAAATTGTTTTGTTAATGCAACTTGTGAAATAGCATATCTCGGAGGCTCCTCAAAACCAAGTGTTTGCACAGGATAAAAAAGACCCTGACCTAGATGATAAATATGTCCAAAGTCAAAAACATTTTGAAAAATTTTATTAGGCCCATAAAGAAAAGCATTGGGTTTAGGAAGCACGGGTGATTCAAAATTTTTCATCGTAAATTCTTGATTTGAATAATTGATCGCCTCACGTCCACGAATTTTGTTGTTGGATAAATAACTCCCCACAATTGGTTTCATCTGAAACTTTTCTACGATGGAAGCCAATTTTTTAAAAGAATCAGGATTCTTAAACGGCAAACCAAATATTTGATCTAAATAAATATCTTGAGGATGCTCTCGCATGACAGCCTCTAGCATTTTGACTAAATCACTTTCCTGAACTTCAGTTGCCCCAGCATATTCAACAGAGGCGTCATCCATAACTAAAATTTTTAATTTTGGAGATACCAAATCATCGTGATTCCATGCTTTACGAACAGAAAATTCAACCTGACGCGAAATTAAAAAATCTGTATTCTTTAACTGCGGCAATGAATTAAGAAAAATAAAAACCACATTTAAAAAAACAAAATAGAAAATTTTTTTTGAAGAAAAAATTCTCAATAGAAACTCCAAATAAGTTTTTTAACTCGTTTATCTATTCGGTTTATTTATAAAATAATTTAGTTCTGAATTGCTTTATGATTAACTGATAAGTTTTGCTTGTTTTCTCAAAACATTTTCGCAAATTTCCCAAAGATCTTCTTTTTCATCCAGCAAATTTAATAATGATCCAAGACGATGAGCAAGAACACCCGCTAACTCTTTCGGATCAAGATTTTCTTTCGTCATATAGCCCACAATCGTTTCATCAATTTCTTGCGAGAAAGATAGAAGCATATAAGTCACCTTGTCCAATTTCTCATTTTGATTTTTTTTCTTTTTATTTTTGAAAGGAATAACTTTAGCCATGACTTTTTCCTTTACTTTACTTTAAAGATGCGACTGGAATTTTTTGACTTGCTTGATAAACTTCCATGACTTTTGGGATTTCATCACGAAGCTCTTGTGCTCTTTTGATTGAACTAGGATGGGTTGAAAAAAACTCTGGAACCTTACCATCGTTCTTCGCCATACGCTCCCAAAGTTTTACAGCCTCTTCAGGATCATAACCAGCTTTCGCCATATAGAGTAATCCAACTTTATCTGCCTCTGATTCGTGATAGCGACTATAAGGTAAAATAAAACCAAGCTGCACACCCACTCCCAAACTACTCAAAATTAACTCTCGATATTTACTGTCTTTGAGGGACAACCCAGCTAATGATAATCCAGCCTGAGTAGCCAACCCCTGACTCATCCGTTCAGCTCCATGCTTTAAAATTGCATGAGCCACTTCATGTCCCATAATTGCTGCCAGTCCTGCATTCGTCACCGCCATCGGAATAATTCCTGTGTACACCGCGACTTTTCCACCCGGTAAACAGAAAGCATTCACCGTATCTTTTTTTTCGATGAGTTTAAATTCCCATTTGAAATTGGCTTGCGATGCTTCAGCAATTTTTTTTCCAATCGTCACGATTTGATCCGTGAGCTGTTGATCTTGAGATAATTTTTCTTTGCTTAAAATTTCTTGATAAGATTCATCGCCCAATTGATTCATTTGCGAATCAGGAACTATAATAAAGGCCTTACGCCCTGTTTCCTCTGTTGTTA
>CAZFSQ010000188.1:0-5297 GCA_964521975.1 uncultured Oligoflexales bacterium
AAAAACAAAGTATTTACCCAACCCTTCTTATTGGCATTAAGCTGTGGAATTAAACCGCAAATATCCACCGTAAGCAGTGCTACAGAAAGAAAAATTGATGGTCTCGCCCAGGATTTGTATTACAAAGGTGTAAAAAAAGTCGAAGTGGTTTTAGGAGAAACTGCGGATATTAATTTTGATTCAGACAAATGGAGTCAATCCGATTTAGCGATTATCAGTTTAGATGGTAGATATGAACTAAAAAACGATTCTAGTTATTATACTAATTATATTGGAACCCCTCAAAAAATTTTCAACCCAACAAGTGTTGCACAGCACGTTGTGATTACGACAATTTCTCAAAATTTTCAGAAAGCATTTATTCAGGTAATAAATAACAGCATTAATTTATCTTATGTCCAATCCAAAGACCCGATCGGTGAACTCATCAGTCTCATTCAATCCGAAGCATTCGATGAATTTAAGATAACTTTAGTGGAGGGCAGCCGTGAGCATGCAAAAAAATTGGTCAGTTTTCTTGAACGCATCAAAACTTTAAAAAGTCTCGACCCAAAATCACGAATGCCAAAGCTCAATATCGAATTAGTTTTAAATGAAGAATCACGCAGCGATCGCGGAGCATCTAAATTTTTATTAACTTATGATAATCTCGCCAAATCATTTCCTGGGGTTAATTTTCAAATTACAACAACAGAAGATGTAGAAACTAAGACAGTTTTAGAAAATTTAAGAAATGAAATGGCAGAAGCGAGTTGGGTAGATTCTGCAAGATTTAAAAACAATCTTTTTCAATTCAAAGTTAGAGCCTATGGAAATCTTAGCACAGCCACCATTCAATTTGCGGATGGGCACAGTATCAAAGTTAATGCAACTTTTGAAAATGGGTTTAATGTGTTTTCGATACCAACTCTCAATAAAGATTTTATTTTTACCCTGGGTGATTACAGCATCAGCGGACAAGATGTCTATATTCGCCAAAATGAAATAGACTCTGTCGAATTTGAAGATTTTAAACAGAGTGTAAAAACGGCTAAAGATTTTGCTAAAGCCAGAATGGATCTTGGCAGTGCTGTAGGTGATTTACGAGTGAATCAAGTTATCTCCGATGAAATAATCGCAAAAATTTTAGATAAAGATGCGGAAATTAATTTAGAATCTATTGAAAATGAGTATCGAAGTGGTTCTACACAAGTAGGAATTGATAAAAATGTTTTGTTAGATAAAATAAATTCCATTCGAACAAAAAAATCTCACCAAGAAATAACTATTACTACGATTGATGCTCAGGCGATTTTTGAATCGAATCAAGCAATACGAGATTTATTAGTAAGTAGTCGTCAGTCAAATGCGTTTAATGCAAGCGAAGATTCACATATGAAAAAATTGCTTTCTAATATTCAATTAGTCGAACGCACCTTAGAAAAAAATCCTAACGATCCAACTCGCAAAGAATTGGTGGAAACAGGGAAAATTGGCGGCGTAGAAATTGGAAAACTATTAAATTCCGAAGCAGCCTTACGAGCACTTGAGAAAAAAGGGGTCTCAACGCAAGACGCTCGTCGTGAATACGAGAAAACAAGATTAGTGAGAGAAAGAGTAAAATAATTTAAAATTGTAAGAAAAATAATTTGGAAGCAAAAGTTTATTTAATTAGCTTTTGCTTCTTTTTTTAATCTCAGTAAAATGGTACTTTTAAAAAAGGAGGAAAATTAAACTATGGGTGCTGCACTTGCTAATGGTATCGCTGCTGTTTTAGATATGGTTTTGAATATGGTTCAGTTGTTGGTCATTGCTTCTGTCATTATTGGGTGGGTGGGAGCTGATCTCAATAACCCCATTGTCCGAATTATTCAAAATACCACCGAACCAATTTATCGACCGTTCCGAAAAATTTCACAAAAATTACCTGGCCCTCTCGATTGGGCTCCGGTGATTGTTTTGATGTTGATTGTTTTTCTTCACGCAAGTGTCATTCGCTATTTGCGATCACTCGCTCACTAATTAATGACGAGAACTACACAAGGTATTTTTATTTCAGTTGAGGGTGGCGAGGGTGTCGGGAAATCTTCTTTCTGTCACGGTCTTTGCGATTTTTTAAAAAAACAAAATTTAGAAATTATTTTAACTCGTGAACCCGGTGGAACTGAAATTGCCGAACGCATTCGCTCTGTTTTTACTTCACCACCACAGCATGAAAATATTTTACCCGTTACCGAGCTGTTTTTAATTTCCAGTGCCCGTGCTCAACATTGGTTTCATCGT
Organism: uncultured Oligoflexales bacterium; assembly: GCA_964521975.1. Taxonomy (GTDB): domain Bacteria; phylum Bdellovibrionota_B; class Oligoflexia; order Oligoflexales; family CAZFSQ01; genus CAZFSQ01. The sequence continues at coordinate 2,263 of CAZFSQ010000188.1, forward strand.
ATTAAGCCAAGTATCCATCAAGGAAATTGGGTGGTGTGTGATCGTTATGCCGATTCAACGCGAGTGTATCAAGGAACTCTCGGCGGAATTAATATTTCATTCATGGAACAAGTGATCGCTCAATCCACCGAAAATATTTCTCCTGATCTAACTTTTATTTTAGATTGCCCAACCAAGATTGCTTTACAACGATTAGAAAAACGGAATGATCATACTGCCTCGCGATATGACTTGGCCCATGAGTCATTGCATGAAAAAATTCGTCAAGGGTATTTGTCTTTATTGAAACAATTTCCAGATCGCATGATATTGTTGGATGCAACTAAAGAACCAAGTATCATTGTCCATAATGGCATTCAAGAAATTAGAAAACGTTTTTTAAAATAATTATGATCCCTAAGCAAAACGAAAAAATATTTTTTCATTTAAAAAATCTTTATGAGCAAAAAAAGTTGCCGCAGGTTTTACTTTTTTCAAGTAAGAACTCAAATATAAAAAATGAATTTGCACTTAGTATCGCTTCTCTTCCATTTAGTAGCTCTGACTACCAAAAAATTGCTCAAGGACTACACGATGAAGTTTTCGTACCGCAAATTCCAGATGATGAATCTATTCAAAAAAATATCATTGACCAAATTCAAGATCATTTGTCGATTAAATCTATTTCACATCAACATACCAAACATATTTTTCGTGGTGTAATTTTATATAATATCGAACGTTTGACCCACCAAGCAGCCAATTCATTTTTGAAAATTCTCGAAGAACCCCCTGAAGGAACGCAAATTTTTTTAACATGTTCTAAACCAGATCAATTGTTACCGACAATCCGTTCACGAGTTTTAAATATTGTTCTAAGGAATGAACCTCATGAAAAAACAATTTCAGAAAAAAATTTTGATTTCGCTGTACTTGAAAATTTAAGTCTTTCTTCGCTTGTATCTGAAATTCAAAGGATGACAAAAAGCAAAAAGTGGTCGATAGAAAACTTTATTCATGATTATGAATTGTTTTTGAATGAGAGATATCGAGGAAAAGATTTTCCTCTTGGAGATAACAGACGGTTAAAGCTTCACCAAATTTATAAATACGCCATTAAGCAACACATTTCCTTGAACGCAAATTTATTATGTGAAACGATACTGATGAAAGAGAATTTATAATATGCAAAATGAATATGTAAATATTGTTGGGGTTCAATTTCGCAAAGCCGGAAAAATCTATGACTTTGAGCGTGGGACATGGGATTTGCGAGTTGGGGATGATGTTATTGTTGATACCGAACGTGGTTTATCTTTGGCTAAAGTTGCTTTAGTCAAATACGTTCAGCGAACTTTCTACGATAAAGATGCTCTTAAAGGCATTGTCCGAAAAGCTCAGGGCAACGACCTTAAAAAAGAAATTAAAATTACAGCCAAGCAAGCCCTCGATTTTTGTAAAAAGCGAGTGCAAGAATTGAATCTTAAAATGCGTGTCCTTAAAGGCGAAGTTCAATTTGGTGGCAACAAAGTTATTATGTATTTTTCTGCACCTCAACGAGTGGATTTTAGAGAATTGGTTAAAGAACTTGCATCAGGACTCAAAGCTCGCGTTGAGTTAAAACAAGTGGGTGCTCGCGATGAAACAAAGATTTTGGGTGGTGTGGGAGTTTGTGGCCGCGAGTATTGCTGCTCAAGTTTTTTACGTGATTTTGTCCCTGTGTCGATTAAAATGGCGAAGAATCAAAACCTCGCATTAAATCCAACGAAAATTTCAGGTGGCTGTGGTCGTTTGCTTTGTTGTCTTACCTATGAAAATGATACTTATGCTCAATTACGAAAAATGTTGCCTCCTCGTGGAGCCAAAGTTTCTTTTGGTGATCCTGAAGAGCAAGGTGATGTCATTAAAACAGATATCTTGAATCAAATTGTTGTTGTTGAAACAGCTAGCGGTCAAAGTGTTGAAGTTAAACCCAGCGATTTAAAAATTATTCATCGTGGAAGTTTTGTGGATGAATTCGCAGAAGACGATAGTTGGGGTAAGGACATTGATCTTAACGAATTGGAAGACGAACTTTCTGAACGGAAAAATTAAAGACCATGGGAAAAATATTTTCTGAATGGCATTCCAATCATAAAAACATTCTCTCTGATCCTTCACAAATCATTCCACAACTTATGCGACACCGCAATTTTGAACCACTACAGCAATTGTCGTGGGGGGATCATGGTTTGCATGAAGTTATTCAAACCCTTCGTTCTGCAATTGAAAATAATAAACGCATTGCACTGTATGCTGATTATGATGTCGATGGCACGATGAGTTGCGTAAGTTGGATTTGGTTCTTACAGTCTCTTGGATATAAAAACTTTATTCACTACATCCCATGCCGCTTTCGTGAGGGATATGGCGTTAATCTTTCTGCTATCCAACATTTAATTCATCAGGAACGAGCTGAAATCATTATCACGATGGACACAGGCATCACCGCCAATGAGGAAGCTGCATATTGCAAAAAACATGATGTGACATTTATTTGTACCGATCATCATAAAATCCAACCTGATAAAATGCCCGATTGCCTCATTATCAATCCCAAACTTCATCCTGATCCGATGTATCAAGAATTATGCGGATGTGGAATTACCTTTGTGGTACTGCGACGATTAGCTGAATGTTTTTCTGTATCGCCTGAAGTGTGGACAGATATTTTAGCTATCACCGGTATTGCTACCATATGCGACATGGTTCCCCTCAACAGCGTTAATCACCGCATCGTTAAATTAGGAATGAATGCTTTTTCACAATCGCGTCGTCCCATATTACATCAATTGAGACATGTCTGTTCTAAAGAATGGGGATTGGATGAAAAAGATGTCGGATATCGAATCGGACCACGCATCAATGCTGTCGGACGCATGAATCATGCGGATATTGTCATCCAAGCGTTCATTGAAGAAAATATGGAGGCCCTCATTCAAAAAATGGAACAGTGCAATTTAGAGCGTCGCCATATTCAGGAATCTATTATTTCAGAGGCTCGTCTACAAGCAGAA
>CAZFSQ010000189.1:0-5274 GCA_964521975.1 uncultured Oligoflexales bacterium
TAACCCACGCATCAGGATTAAATTTTCCTGGTTGTGTTAAATCACCCAACAGATCTTGGATTAGGAAATTAGATTCTTGATAAATTAAATTAGAATATTTTGTGATGATATCAATTCGGGTATGTCCTGGAGTTGCACTGATAGATTTATGATCAAAAAACTGTTGGACTTTACCATAATCGGGCAACTCATCTTTAAAAATTAATCCAGGCATCCAAGATTTTGTTTCAATTTGTGAAACTAAACTTTCAAATTCCATGATGTCATTCGGTTGCGTAATACCAAACAATTCAGGATCAAGTTTAAATTTTGAGAGTGGAATTTTTGGGCGACGTAGTAAAAACTCTGTAATGGAGTGAAAAAGAGCACTATGAGCTAATTTTTCTGTTGGGTCGTCACTCTCTAAGTGACTTGATAAAAACTGGGTCATGCCAAAGTAAATTAAATTTCTAAAACTAGAAGAAACAGAATCGAGTAAATAAATTGTTCCCGTAACTCCTCGATCAATAGAAATAACCATCAAATTTTTTCGCGTGAACTCAGAAATGAGTTCAGGATATTTCTCAGGAAATTGCGTTGAAATGGCATTTTGCTCACTAGAAAAATAACTTGGACGTTTGGTAATAATAACTATTGGACTTGAGTTACCATTCGTTCCCAATTCAATTAATTTTCCTGTAGTGTCCCCCAAAAAGTTTGTCGCATTAACATCAGGAAATGCTTGAACAATGGCATTAATAGCTTCGGGTGTTACCATAATAAAATTTCCGCTTAAATTAAATTCATGTTGCGAAGCTTCGATCACATTAGAATATAGTTTTGGATTTTTCGCCTCGCGTGGGAAAAAATCTAAATCAATGATTCCCCCCCAACGAAGTGGCATCGAAATATCCACATTATATTTATCTGAACTTAGAGCTGCGGCGATTTCGTTTTCAGGTTTGCCATACCCTGTAATTTGGCCAAAGAATTTTTTTCTTTTTTCAGGATTTGTTACGCGGTTTAAGATTCCAACAATAGATAAATTTCTAACGGCAATTTGACGATGTTCACCATTTTTATTTTTGACATGAATAAGTCCTTCTGAGGCATCAAAACATGATTGAAGGTAATTTAAGAATTTAGCAAGTTCTTCTGGTTCACCTTTATCCATATCATCCAAGAATAAATACATGCGATTTCCGAGGGGTCCAGATAATGCAATTTCTAAATGCTTAATTAACTCTTCTGCGGTAAATACTTGATCAATACTAGAATTTTCAGATTTTTTTCCAAGACTTCTAAAATTAAAATAAAAGGCGTTAGCATTTTCATTTTCATGAGACTGAAAGTTATATTTATTAAGACCTAACACTTTAATAGTTGTTTCAATCAAAAAAGTTTTTCCTGTACGACTGTCACCAAGTAACCAAAGTGAAGAAGGAATTTTTCTAACAGGATCACTTTTCGTTTGAGCAATGAGATGTCTAATAAATCTTAACCGTAAATCAACAGGTCCTTCATATCCTTGTTCTTTAAATTTAAGAGCAGCTTTTCTTTCATTGCTCAAAATAACAAGTGGATCATTTTCTGGTAACACTTTGGGTGATAGCGGAGTATTAAAAACAATGGCCAAGGTTCTCTCGATCAGCTGATTATCGACTCGTCTTTGTTGTCGTATCATTGGGTCTTGAATCAGAACTCTTTGTAGCTCTTCATGAACCTTGAGTAAAGATACTAGAGGATCTTTTCCTGTTTGCTTAGAAAGATTTTCAATACGAGCAACAGTGTATTGAATAATTTTATCCATCTCATTTACTTGAGATGGTTCTTGAATCGACTCCTGCTTTTCTCCAATCTTGGTTAGCTTAAACTGATAACCAATACGTTGAATACTATCTTGAGTAAATAAATCACGAAGTAAGTTATATTTTGCTTCAATTTCAGGTGATTTAATTTCTAAGGTTTCGATATTTTCAAGAATACCAAATCGCCCTTCAAACTTTTCCATATTTTTTTGAATGCTCTGCCACTGCGTTCTTGAAACAAGATAAACAACATTCATTTTATACTGCTGATCTTTTTGTAACTGACTTAGTTCTTCAGGCTGAATTTTTTGCCCTTCCGCTTCAAGTAAATAAACTTCATGAGGAGCGGTAAAATCTACCGAGGAATTTTCATCTGCATTTTTATCGTAAATCTTAAAAAGATTTTCTTGATCCGCTGTTCCAGCTCGTATGCGATGATCGTGTTTTAATAATTCGATGCCATTGACTAAAAGAATTCGACTTTTATCACTGACTTTTCTAAGATTTCTAATTCGATTAATTAATTCTTCTTGAACCAAATAATTACCATCTGGCTGCATGGTGTTATATTCTAAAAACCATAAGTTCGGATTTTCAGAAGAAAAAAGATCGGTTGAATCAGTATTTTTTAAACGTCCTCTTTGAATCCATTGTTTGTAAATTGTTTCGTGAACAAACCCCGTGAGAGAATCATCCACAATTAATGCAATATGTTTTGGTTTAGTTGTAGGCTGAGAAATTTCATCTAATAAACGCATCGCATCGGGAACTAATTTTTGAGCAGTTTGCGATGATGTTGTTTTGTGATCTAACAATTTCAATTTTTCAGATGCTTTGGACGATTTAGGAGAAAGAACTCGCCAAGGCATCATTTGAAAATTTCTATTCTCAATGATGGGTAAAGTCTGTGTGTGAAGATTTCCAATCTGTTTTTTCCACTCATCTTCTGTTGCTAAAATAACTGCTGTGTGTCGTGATTTCCAATCGGGTAAAAAATATTTATCGTTGGTTGCTTCAGATAAAACTTGCAACGACTTTGGAAAGGTAGATTCTACTTCATCCGGTTGAGGTTGTGCGTCATCTGCTGCGGCAAGATCAGCAGCATCTGTAATTAATATTGTTTTTCTTTTTTGTGCTTCCGACTCCATTTGAGCAAAATTTAAATTGATTTGATCCGAACTAGCTTTATTGCGATCAAATAAATAAAAGGCAGGAAGCTTTGATGAAGAAGAATATCCCATTCGCCAATGCTCCGACTTTTCGCCCGTCATCGCGTTGATCATCTGCAAAATAAATTGTTTTTTTTCATCAGCGGTCTGAAAAATAACAGCATATTGTTGTGGGACGAGACTTGAGCGTGCAATGCTCTCTAAAAACGGCTCAACACCATCGAGTGTTGACGTGAAATTTTCATTGGGTTTAGTGTTGCTGGTTTTGGTTGCTTCTTTTTTATTATTTTTTTCATCTTTTTTTTCTTCCTTAACATTTTCAACATGAAACATTTTTCCATATTTAGCTTCAAAGGATGCTTCTAATTTAAATCGCGTTTCAATCTCCCAAGTATCCTCCACTTTGACACCCGACGAACGCATCTCGGAGGCAATTTCATTTTTATCAAGTTTGAGTTCGCTGAGAGGAATTAAATTTTTAGGTTTCGCAATTTCATATCCTTGTTTAACCGTTTGATTGGTAAGGTCGAGAAATTTACACGAAGGTTTATCAATCCCAACATTAGAATCCATATGCCAATAAGGCAAACCATTTTCCATCGAGTAAATAATTCGCTGTTGAATTCCATTGGTGGCTGAATTGCTAGCCGAGTAACGAGGAATTTTTCCTAATGGGGTTAAGTCAATTTGAGTTCCTAGATCATTTTTATTAAGATCATATTTAATGGCTAAAGTATGAACAGAGATACTACCATCTTCATTTTCGGCAGACATGAGTAAGAAAAAAATATTGGGATTTTTTTGTTTTAAATTATGTAGAGGTAAAATACTTTTAACTTTCTGCCACGGAAAATTATATTTATTGACCATGTGAACTGGATTTAACTGCACCACTTCTTCAACTTTTCCTGAGGTATCCTGGCTAAACAACTCAAAATGCAACACAATGCTAAAGCCTTTTTCGCCATTACCATGCGAAGGATCTACAGCAGCGGCAGTGATCTTAATCTTTTTACCAGGAGTAAAAACTCGTGATGTTTCTAATAATTTCAAATCTTCTTCATCACCACTAAAACTCAACGCTTGCCCCAAAATTGCATTTGAATATGCAATTGCCAAATTTGGTTCTTTAGGATTATTTGCTTTAGCAAAATAAATTCCTGTCCATTTGTCTTCTCTTCCGTCTTCTACATTGAAGACAAATAAAGACATTTTTCTTGAAATTTCTTTAATCGTTGATGGACTGGTATAAATTTCTCTAAAACTTTCTAATAAACTTGTTGATAAATCATAAGCCAAAAATGAAGCTGCGTGAGTAAAGTTTTTATTAAAATCAAAAATAACATGCTCACCTAAATGAGTGTTCGTTTGAGGAACATCAACTTTTTCATACACAGCCTCTTTTCTAATTACTGTCAATCTTCTATCTAATTCATCCGAACCTAAATAATGACGATAGATTGGTTTACTAAAAGGAACGCTGCTATTATTCTGGCGATCAAATCTGATTGCGTATGTACCTTCTTGTCCATTTTTTTTGCTATAAGAGTATAAAAAGTAAAACTCATCCTTTGTAAAAATTGAAAATGTGGAAAAATTATTTAATTCATTAAAATCAATTTTTAAATTTAAATTTTGAAGGTGTATTTTGTTATTTAAGTCTAAAAAAGCTAAATAGGATTGCCCTTGATTAGCAATAAAAAAAACATAGTTACTACCAGGTATACCATAATCTACTATCTCAATATCCTTCTGATGCTTACTTTCAATTATTTTGAAAGTATCAAGCGTTCCTTTGACTTCGATCTTATCTTTAAACAATCCATATGTTTTAATTGAAATAAAATTTTCCCCAGACTGTGGGTTGAAATTTTCAGCGACTATTAATTTACTGTTGTCATGGCCAGGTTTGAAGACTTGTTCTTCAATTCGATGCGAACTGAATACAGGTTCTATGGTTGTTTCATCTATGATAGGTATATCTGCTGTATTAACATCCATTCCAATTCGATAATTACCAGAATTTATGATAGCTAAAAATTGCTCTGCATCTTCAACCCATTTTTTTTCTAAGGATGATTTACGATTGCGATATTGATTTATTTTTGACTTTAAGCGTAGTGGAAAAATTATTCCACGTCTCTCCTGCTGAGCATATCCAATCGCTGCAAGCTGTGATTTTCTATAAAACTGATAATCAATCACAAGAGGGTTACCAACTAATTCTATTTGCTCATTAGAGGATTTGACTCGAAACACACCTGTAATCCCATTACCAAACGGAGATGGATTTTTTAACAATATTGAAAAAAGTATGG
>CAZFSQ010000190.1:0-5267 GCA_964521975.1 uncultured Oligoflexales bacterium
GTCGCGACTCATGGACTAAATCTTGAATCGCTTGATTGAGACAATAGCTATCAAGATATTGATGATCTTTGTGTGGAGTAATTCTCGCATGATAGGCTTTCTCCCTTAAAATTCGATCCGGGTGATCGAAGAGTCCAATAATTTCCGGCAGTGTTTTAATTTCCTTACCATCATCAAGTTTAATCGAAGAATAATGAATTCTCGCATGATGAGATTGTACTAAATCAATGAAAGCTTTTCTGCCGGTTGCATTTTTTTCAACAATAATTTCTTCATGACTTTCTGCTAAATTATGCTTTTTCTTTTGAACGATTTTTTTTAAATAATATTCATATTTTTTTAAATCCTGGTCGCGACTTATTTTTTTGATCGCTAATTCAGATATTTCTTGTAACTCCAATTCCACAAAAATAAGTTTCTTTTGAGCCTCTGAATATTTTTGCAAAAACATCGCCCGCAATTTTTCGTGTTCTGGAATGGAGTTGTCCATCGAGTAAAGCAGACTGGTGTAAGAATAAATTTTAGAAATATATTTTTCAATTTCATTCAAATCAGAAAAAAACAGTTTCAGCTTTTTAGGAATTTGAAATAATTTTAAAATTTTTCCGCGATATTGTTTGCGAAATTTCTCACACCGTTTTTCAAGCCCAGAAACATCACTCAAAAGTTTTTTGTCATGAGAAGAAGCATATAAGTCCCCTAGTGACCAGGTTGGTAGTGATTCCATATTGATTTCTCTCTCTTTTGCTTGGGTTTTGAATTGGATGAATCTCCATTCATGTTAAAAATTCTTTCTTTAAGTCGCGTTTGTCTTAAACTACTCTGCATAGTTCGGCTCGCGTGCATAAGTGCTTTAGGATTACCGATCATGATGGCAAGTTTTTTAGCTCGCGTCAGTCCTGTGTAAACTAAATTTCTTTGCAGCATGATATAGTGGCTCATACTCATCGGCATAATCACCACATCAAACTCACTCCCCTGAGATTTATGAATTGTAATGGCGTAAGCCAATCGCAAATTCATCATATTTTCTCTGGGAATTAACACGGGTCGCTCTTGAAACCTGACCAAAGTTTTACCTTTATCAAATCCCATTTTTTCAATCCAACCGATATCTCCATTAAATACGCCCAGATCATAATCATTTACATTCTGAATAACCTTATCCCCCTCGCGAAAAACTTGCTGCCCAACTTTCATTTCTTGTTTTGCAGACAAAGGGGGATTAAGAAGTTCTTGCAAAAATTGATTGAGTGCCTCGGTTCCAATATCTCCTTTATGCATGGGAGTTAATGCGATCCAAAAAATTTTCTTGAATTTTCTCAGGCAAAAATTCCATCAAATAATATTTGAGTTGTAAAAAAAAACTGTCTTTATCTTTCACCGTAATAAATTTGAAATCTTTTTCATCGCTAATAAGAGGCATCATACCCTTATTAATCAAGTGAGCATTTCTAATGATGGCAGATTCTTCTGCTTGACGAAAAACTTTATCGAGTTTTACGAGGGGAATTTTTTGTGACGAAATTAAATCTCGTAAAAAATTTCCTGCCCCTACTGATGGCAATTGATCCGCATCGCCAATAAAAACGATTTGCGAGTAAAGTGACACAGCTCTTAATAATGATGCCGCTAGCTCAACATCAATCATCGACGACTCATCCACAATAATGACATCAAAGGGGAGGGGATAGTTTTCATTAAACGTAAATGTATTCATTCCTGGAACGACACCCAAAAGTCGATGAATCGTTTTAGCTTCTTGTCCTGATACTTCGGATAATCTCTGAGCAGCACGTCCTGTCGGAGCACATAACGCAACTTTTCGTCCGTGAGCTAAAAAATATCGAATGATCGAATTGGCTGTTGTCGTCTTTCCAACACCTGGACCTCCGGTAAGAATAAAAACTCGATTCATCACGGATGCTCTCACCGCATTTTTTTGATCTTCCGTGAGAGGGATTTTTAATTCTCGATTAAATTTTTCAAGCCACAACTCTAATCTTTCTTCATCCACCGGCATTGGCTTACGCAAAAGATTTTCCAACTTACTGGAGATATCAACTTCTGCTTCAAAGAGTTCTCGTGCAAAGTGAATCACTCCTTGCTCAATATTTTCTGAATAAACAATTCCCTTAAGATTCAATTCCGCAATGCATGTTGCAGCAAGAGAAAGAATTTTTTCCTTAGAGATTTTTAACACCTGTTCCAAATTTTGAATCACTTGATCTTGAGTTAAATAGCAATGCCCATCGAGCGTCGCTTCTCTCAGCACATAATAAATCGCCGCCTCAACTCTCGCCTTTGAGTCGAGAGCAATCCCTAATTTTAAAGCCAAAGTATCTGCCGTCAAGAAACCAATTCCTTTAATTTCCATTGCAAGGCGATAGGGATTTTCAGATACAAGTTCAATTGTTTTTTCTCCGTATTTTTTTACGACGCGGTCCACTAAAAACTGCGGTAGTTCATGCGAGAGTAAAAACATTCTAATTTCATCCCAAAGATTTCTTTTCATCCACAGATCAATTAGATTGTGAGCTATTTTTTTAGGTAATTTTTTGACTTCAAATAATCGTTCGGGTTTTTCGTCCAATATTTTCAGTGTTTGTTCTCCAAAGTGGAGAACAATTTTTTTTGCTGTTTTCTCTCCGATGCCTTTGCAAAACCCCGATGATAAATAGCGAATTAATTCCTCACGACCTGAAGGTCGAATGGCCACGGTTCTCTCGGCAACAAACTGTCGGCCAAACTGTTTATGCTGAGACCAAACTCCATAAAACGTCCATTTTTCTCCAGGATACATAGGGGGAATTTTTCCTGTCACTGTGAATGGCGTTTTCCCCATACAACTCACGACACGAACAACAGACCAATTATTTTCTTCGTTCTTAAAAGTTACACGTTCAATAATCGCATCAATTTTTTGCGATGCATCTTGTGTAGAATTTTTTATAAATGCTTGTGACATAAATTACTTTTTAAAATAATCGGGAGCAAAATCTAAAATAAACTGAATCGCTTGACCGCGATAACGATCAATTTCAGAAAAAAGTTCATGTCTTGCCTCTTCAATAATTTCATATGTTAAAGGGATATCAAGCCCCTCTGCTTTCTGTACCCAATCGGTCGTACCTTGCATATCCACTACCCTTTCCTCGGTTCCTGTCATTATCAATAAGGGTGTTTTTAGTTTTTTAATTTTATTTTCACTAAAGACTTGATCAATCGCTTTATAGGTTGCATCCACCCATCCAAAAGATGCTGAAGGAACACGAAAAGGACTTGATTGAATAAATTGGTAACGCACAATATCATGCGTCAATTTATTTTTTTTAAAATCTACTTTTTCGTGTGAACCTGCACCGGAATAAATTTTTCCTAGCCCCCATTGATGAAGTTTTTCGGTAAATGGCTTCGCTATCACTCTTGGAATAGGATCATTAGGAATTCTTAAAAGTGGTGATGATAAAACAAGTTTTTCTGGATGAATTTTTTCATTCATTAAACCCAAAAGGGCGATCAGTCCACCCATCGAATGACACATCATTAAATAGGGTAATTCCCCTACGACACTCTCGATAACATATTTCATGTCCTTCACATAAAGATCATAGGTTTCAATATAAGAACGCTGTCCTGTCGAATTTCCTTGACCTCGATGATCCCAACTCACATAAAGCACATCATCACGAATGGGAAGAAGCATTGGAAGAAAATCATATTTTTCAATCCACTCGGTTCGACCATTAGAAAAAACAATCGCTCGCTTGAAATTATTTTTTTCAGGATGAAGCGAAAATGTTCCAACGCGAATTTTTTGTTTATCTTCTGTTTCTAAAAATTGTATTTGCCATTTCATGATTATTTTCTACACCGACCCTTTAGCCACTGCACCATCTCTCTAGGATAATTCGTACAAAACCCATCCACACCTAAGTCATATAAGCGATTCCAAATTTTTTCTCGCACCTCACTACTTTCCCCATCTTCGCATTTCATCGTCGCATAGGGAATCACTTTCCATCCCATTTCCTTCGCTTGCTTCATTAAATTTTCATCCGTTAAATAAATTTCAGGATGTAAAATTTTTGCCTGGCAAGTATCCATATAAATTTTTGGTACAAGCATCGAAAAAAATGGCCAATTAATTGTATCCTCCCCCCAAAGGCAAGCGATTTCTAAATTCGGAAAGTGTTTTTTAATGTATTGTAAAGTTTCAAATTTAAAACAAGAAATAAGAATTTTATTTTTATACGGACTAGCACTCGATAGCTTTCCAACAAGATGAGCAAGTTCCTCTCTTTTTCCTTTAATCTCCAAATTGAGTTCGATACGCGGTAAAAGTTTTTCCACCACTTCAACAAGTGTAGGGATCGGTTCACCGTTGATTAATTTTATCTTTTTGATCTCTGCTAAAGTAAGATGAGAAATGTAAGTATTTTTACCGGTATCAGAAAGCATTGAATCATCGTGCATAATAATTCCATGACCATCCCGACTCCACTGCACATCAAGCTCGATCCTCTGTGCTCCACCTTCGATGGCTTTTTCAAATGCCGACCAACTATTTTCGTGAGCTTCTTTATTAGCTCCCCTATGTGCAACAACAATCATCTGTGCTATCCTAATTTAAGAATTAAAAAATATTTAAAATAAAAATTTAGCATAGCATCACCGCTACATGCAAAGAAAGAGGAGAACTTTATGAAAAAAGTCATGGTGACATTTCTAATGTGTCTAGGTCTATCTAGTATTTCATCGCTACAAGCAGGTGAATATCGTAATTTTGTGGTTGGCCTACCTCTTTTAGCAGCATGGCAAGAAACTTCGGCTCAGGTTGGTTATAATCTTAAAGGTGCGGCGGGTCTTACACTTGAAATGCGTTGGCGACTCCCAGGAGAAAATCTTTATAGTGATGATAAATTAGAAAACCCAACACACACATTACACACCAAAGGTTGGGAAGCAGGACTGATTTATCAACGTTTTTCTAATGCAGCTCTCATGAGTGGTTTTCATTGGGGTGTGGGTGTAGGTTATCGCAAAATGTCTGCCGATGTGATCACCGATCCACCGACAAATGAAAAAGAACTTACGCTTGTGAATACTTATATTCGAGAAGGTGATGTTCATTATAATGCTAATGCTGAAGGTGTTACCGGAAGATTTAGAACAGGCTATAGATATATTGGTGAAAGTATTCCTCTTATGATCGGAATGAATTTAGGTCTTCGCCATTATGCTCTGAAAGTCACCGATGCAACATC
>CAZFSQ010000191.1:0-5237 GCA_964521975.1 uncultured Oligoflexales bacterium
GAGGAGGGGGAGGAGTTTGAGAAGGGGGAGGAGAGAATCGAAACTCTCCTCCCCCTTCTCAAGAAAATAGCCACATTTGGCTGACGCCATACTTTGCAATCGTACAATATTCTCTTTAAGCTCTCAATAAGACAATCAAATAGATAACCCCATGACTAACCCCATTTGATGACTCAAGTTTATTTCTATTTTATCCGAAACTTATAATAGGTTTTGGTTGAACATCATGGGGGTATTTATGCTGCCTTTAAAACTTAATTTTCCGCTCATCATTTTATTTAGTTTTTTGATATCCAATTGTTCAAGCACGAATGAAACTACTGTAAAAAAGGGGTCATCAATAGCCACCGCTTCTCCAGATAGCAAACTTGAAACTGATGCCATCGACAGTGTAACTAAAGCAGAAGAAAATAATTCACAGACCACAGCATCCACCACAGAAACTGAAATTACAGCCTCCAACACTTCTTTAGGAGTTTATGTCAATGCTGTTGATGGGGCTATCTCTGGAATGGATATCAATAAAATAAAATTAAAAATTAGAGAATTTGATGGTTTTGAAAGTAATCCGAATGGTGTTCTCTTAGGTGGACCAAAAATAAAAATTGAAACAGTGAACCAAGACACCTCAGAAAATGTCGGAAATAATTTATTTGGTGATAACCTAAAAACAACGATTGAAGTTCCAACATCAGAAATTACAGCGGCAGGAAAAAATCTCGCAATTGCTGTACGCGAAAATATTGCAGGTCGAGAAAATAATCCGGTAAAAATTATTCCTCCTTCATCTATCGTCTGGCAAAAAATTGATGATGAAAAATCTCTCGTATCTTTTCCTGTCGCTGGAAGCAATGTCGATATTCAATTGCTAAAATTAGAATCTGATGTTTTGAGTTCATCCATTGTTTATGTTCCTCGTCCAGCAGAACCAAGAGGTATCTCATGTCGAGGAGAAACCTCCTCTAAAATCAAAGTCAGTTGGGGTAATCCGGGAGGTATGGTTGCAGCATATAAAATTGTATACTCAACAAATCCTAGCATTGTGAATGAAAAACTGTCTTGTGAATCAGGAACAGCGATTGATAATATCGCAGGGACAGCTAATGAATATTCTGTGGATAGTTTATCTGCTAGCACAAGTTACTCATTTAGACTTTGCTCTAAAAATAACGCATTCCCATCCCCTGATGTTGCCCCTGGTGTTACTTGCACCACATCGACTACTGCACCTAATATTCCTGTCTATCATCTGACATTTAGTATGTATCTAGGAGGAGCGGCACAAGGTGGACTCGCTTATTTATCAGGGTCAGGTGATAATTGGGATTCTGAAAAGACCATGCTTGTCAATGGAGTGCCTTTTTTAAACTCATCACTCGTACTAGACTATGATGGAAAACCCAACATTTCTATCTATGATTTCACAAATTTTTTTCAATTTAAAAAAGGAAATAGTTGGGCAGCAGAGCGAAATTTTAATTTCAAATCACAATTTAACATTGTGAATGATAGTTTATTTGTCTACAACGCATCCGTCGTTAATTCATCAGGTGTTGAAAACTACTTTATGCTTAATTCATATGATGAAAATGGTGCTCCTATTTATGAACTTAAAAAATTAAACTCCAATAATACATTATCGGCAATTCCATCTACGGGAACAAAAGACTATTTTCTAGGTTATAGTTTCTTAAAAGACAAAGATGGAGTAACTCACTGGTTTACTCAAGAGAATATGGTTGATTTATATGTTGCAATGTTTTTTACCACACTAAAACATCATTCTTTAGATGCTGCACAAAATTATAATTCTGAAACATTTACTAACAACGACTGTGAATATTATTTTCCAGAAAACTCATCCTCGCATAGTTTTCGAGGTATCGTCGATCAGAATGGTAAAATTCATCTTGCCTACATTTGTCGCAATAATGGAGGACATAGAGCGGCTTATTATTCACATAATAAAAGTGGTTCTTGGTCACATCAGCTTATTCAACTTTCTGACTCGTTTTCTGAATATCTTTACGAAATAACGTCATTAGCAAGTAATCGAAATGGTGATGTAATTCTTATTGGTCTTAATAATGCTACATATTTTGGTAATAAAATTTTAAAAATTTCTGCAAGTAATACTATCTCTCTCGTTGCGGATATAGGCTGTAATTCTGAAAGTAGTAGTATTGATTACTGTGCTGCAACGAATGCTGCCGATATTATCGAACCTAGTATTACCACTCCAGGTATATCTGCTGCAATTGACTATGATGGTTATTTCCATATTGTCTATGCATACAATAAAAAACTTTGGCATCTTCATAACCGCTCTGGAAGTTGGGTTGGGCAGGAAAAAACAACTCTAGGGGTGGGTGTTAATGAGGATGTTGAGCGTTTTCATGAATTTTATATCGAGGGAATGCCAACAAGATCTTATCGACCCTAGAGATAACAGTAATCACAAAACGCCAATAATGCATATTTTTATCAATTATTGGCGTCGATGTGTTTACAAACAAACGCCAATAATCTATATTTTATATATGAATTGGCGTTTTTTATTGGAGTAACTTATATTTTAAACCCCTTAGTTAAAAAAAAATCAACACCCGTTATTGGAAGACATTTTGAGACGGAAGAACTTAACCGAATTGGTTCCAAGGGTGATTCCGCTATTTTGGTTATGTACGGGCGAAGACGTGTTGGAAAAACTTTTTTAATTGAAAATATTTATGCTGAACGAAATCTCATCAAAATTGAAGGCACAGAAGGAGTCGATTCGCAACAACAGTTGCAATTAGCAAAACAACAACTTGCGTCATATGTCACAGATGCTTCTTTTAAATATTCTGCATTCAAAAATTGGTTGGAGTTTTTTCAGTTTTTAGCAGAACAAACTAAAACAGGTGTTTGGACACTCTATTTTGAAGAGCTTCAATGGTTAGCTGGGGAATCTTCCAGTTTCATTTCAGAATTTAAAACAGCATGGGATAATTATTTTAGACACAATCCCAATTTGCTCGTCGTGCTGTGCGGCTCTTCTCCCAGTTTTATGATTACGGAAGTATTGCGTTCCAAAGCTCTTTACAATAGATCGCAGCATGAAATTCATCTCCAACCATTTTCTTTAGAGGAAACTCATGCGTTTTTGGGATCAAAATATTCTAAAGAACAAGCATTAGATGCTCAGTTATTAGTCGGAGGAATCCCTGAATATTTAAAATATCTCAAAAAAAATTCTTCTATTTTTCTTTCACTTTGCGACAACTCCTTTAAGTCCTCCGCTTTTTTTCTTAACGAATATGAACGTGTTTTTACCAGTACACTCTCGCAAAATCACAGTTATCGAGCGATTATTGAAATACTCTCGACTCATGGACCGCAACCAAGATCGCGACTGCTCAAAAAACTAAAATTAAAATCAGGAGGTGGTATCAGTAAAATTCTTGATGAACTTGTTTTGTGCGGGTTTATTGAAAGATATGCCCCCTATCATTTACCTCAAGATGGTAAGAGTGTGCTCTATGCTATTTCTGACAATTATTTTCATTTTTTTAATAAGTTTATACGACCTAATTTTGGAAATATTCAAGCAGGACGATTTAATAAAAATCCAGCATTAGCAATTCAAAAAACAGAATTTGATCAGTTTCTTTCGTATCGGTTGGAACATTTTTGTCGCCAAAATCATCCCCATATTGCTGAAGCACTTGGATTTTCTGCGGTTAAATATCAAGCAGGCACCTATTTTAAAAGAGCTTCCATAAAAGGAAAATCTGGATATCAATGGGATCTGGTGTTTGATCGAGCTGATAAGGTTTTAACTCTGTGCGAAATTAAATATACTAACGCTCCTGTGGGTCTTAATGTCATTAAAGAATTTGAAAGTAGAATTGAAAAAACAGCATTGCCTAAGAAAAAATCAATTCACCGTGTTCTTATTTCTGTTAAAGGTGCTAGCCCACAATTAATTAATGCTGCTTATTTTGATCAAGTGCTCACGATAAAAGATTTGTAATATAAATCAGCGACCGATCATCCTCTGTTTTCAAATCATATAAGGCTTTTTCACCTTGCTCATCAATTTGCTGAAACATTCCTTGAATTTCTCTTGGCTTAGTCATGGTTCCTTTTTCAAAAACTCCATCGGAGGCTAAAATAATTTTAGAAACTTTTTCAAACCCTATTTCACTTGCTTGAATTTGAATTTCATTTTTTAACCCAAGAATGGAACCACTACTTTGTAGTGCATGTATTTTTTTATTTTGATCACCAACACTTTCAATAAAAAGCGGTAGATGCCCCATCGACCAATATTTCAATTTTTGATTTTCAATACTGAAAATTCCCATCGTCGCAGAGTGAGGTTTTTTCTGACCAAGACGATAAAGCGAAGCATTGACTTTTCTAAGCCAAGATTCCACATGAAAATCTTGATCATCTAAACATTCTGCCCAAAGTGATTGAATGGCATGAACCACAAGAGCCGCTTGAATTCCTTTACCTGTTACATCTGTCACCATACATAAAATTTTTTGATCGTCAAAAACCCGCACCGCCATCCAATCTCCACCCACGCCTTCATATTTTTTTTGATAGCAAGAAATTTGAATGCCTTGGCCAATTTCTGTGTGGGGAGGTGGAGGAGAAAGTGAGTCTTGAATTTCTTTGGCGATGGAAATATCATGCAGTATTTTTTCACGCATTCTTTTTTCTTCTTCATATTGTTGTTGAATAAGAATGAGAGTTTTAAATAAAAACATGCATAAAAAAAGTGGCAAGAAAAGATCGACAAGAGCCATCGGTCCCATAAAAAAATTAAACCGATTTAAAATCAACTCTAAAACAGGAGCCATTCCAACAAATAAGAGTAAAAATTTAAATTTATGATTGATGGCACTTCGTAATTCAGAATTGTTTTTTATTTTTTTAGACTTAAATAAAATAGTGACTGTCAAAATGAACATCATCACTGCAAAGAGGGGTTGGCAAATTTCAAAAATTGTCTGAATGTCAAATGTTGATAAATAATAACCAGCCTCAAAAAACAAAAGAGCCGCGATAACTCCAATAGAAAAGTTAAGCCATTTTGTAAAAACATTGAGTTGTTCTAAAGAAAAAACTAGAAAAGTAAATCCTGATCCCATTGTAAAAATTTCACTCAAAATATTTTCATGAATAACAAGCGAACTAAATTGATCACCAAGAATAAAAACTAAATATTGCAATGATGAAAAAGC
>CAZFSQ010000192.1:0-5205 GCA_964521975.1 uncultured Oligoflexales bacterium
ACTCCTTATCTTGTTGAATGTCCAGGCACGGAAGTTCATTTGCAGTATTTTGAGACGGAATACACGGACCTTCACAAGTACAAGAAAAAGTTATTTTTACCCTCAAGCCCTGAACTTTATTTAAAACGAATTTTATCGCAAACAGATTTCCCAGCTATTTTTGAAATTAAAAAATGTTTTCGTAATGACGGAGAATTTTCAAATTGGCATCATCCAGAATTTACGATGATCGAGTGGTATCAAAGAAATATCACCTATCAAGATTTCATGGTTCAAGTTGAAGAGGTTATCAAAGAAAGCTCAGCAAAATTTACACAAAATAAAATTCAATTTAAAAATAAATTTCATCGTATCTCTGTTAGAGAAGCATTTTTAGAAACATGTAAAATTAATTTAATAGATCATGATGTGGAGCTGGCTCAAAAAGGAATAGCCCAAGGAGTTTTATCTCTTAAAAAAGACGATGATTTTGAAACTGCATTTTTAAAAATTTTAATTGAAAAAGTGGAACCGTTTTTAACCAAACTTGGCCCATGTTTTTTATATGATTACCCGCCTTCGCAATCCGCCCTTGCCATAGTCAAGAATGATCAAGAATCCCTGTCATGCCCAACGACCGGAGGGAGTGCCTGGGCATCTTCAATTCAAACCTCTTGGGCGAAGCGTTTTGAATTCTATTGGCAAAGGGTTGAGCTTGCTAATGGTTATCAAGAATTGATTTCCCCTCTGGAGAATGAGAAACGGTTTCAAGAAATTCAAAAACGTAGAAAAAAATTAGGATATTCTGATGTTGCTATAGATCAGCAATTTATTCATGATTTATCCAAATTAGATCCGCAAATTCCAATTTGTGGCATTGCTTTGGGTTTTGATCGTTGGTTGGCTCTTTTAGAGAATAGCGACTCAATCAAAGATTTCATTCCTTTTAGAAATCAAGAATATTAGAATAATAAAATGCTTCAACTTATCTTACGTTTTATTTTAATGTTTTTTTCTTACCCACTTTTCTCCATGCCATTTCAAGAGACGAGCTGGAGATGGCATATAGATTCTTCGGGAGAATTTCGGCTTGCTTCTGTTGAGGCTTATCCCGAAATGAATATTCGTTACGAAGTTTATCACAATCAAGAAATGTCACTCTATCGCGGTTATTTAATTGTCTTCGGTAAATTAACTGAGAAGCAATTTCAGTTTTTGCATCAAACTTATGGAGGAAAATCGCACGTCTCTTGGGATAAAAATCGTGAAT
Organism: uncultured Oligoflexales bacterium; assembly: GCA_964521975.1. Taxonomy (GTDB): domain Bacteria; phylum Bdellovibrionota_B; class Oligoflexia; order Oligoflexales; family CAZFSQ01; genus CAZFSQ01. The sequence continues at coordinate 1,250 of CAZFSQ010000192.1, forward strand.
ATGAGTTGCTTGATTTTTTGTCTCCGCAAATACAAGCCTTGATGAATCATTATTTTTTAGCAGAAAATTTTTCAAGTTTTAAAGAAACGATCGTGACCAATTGCTGGGGAACGGCTTATGAAATTGCTCGTGGAGCACAAGCTGATTTTTCATTGTTTTATGTGGATAGTTTGAAAATTAATGAACTTCTTTCCAGTGATCAATATAGTGAAAAAGTTAGCGAGCCAAAATCAGGTGATGTGCTTTTATTGCGTACTTCATCAAAAGCACGAAATGTTCTTCATCACGCAGCTATTTATATTGACCAAAATTTATATTTTGAAATGCCAGGCTCAGCGGATTATCACCCGTATCGTTTAGTTTTTGGTAAAAATTTTCAGCATCCTGATTATAAGTCGATGGCACAAGAATATCGAAGATTCGATTTGAAAAATTTTTCTCCTTTACCGCCTCCTCAAAAAGTTTTTACTTCGCAGCATGAACCTGTTCCTTTGCGAGCGATTGCATTTGAATTTATTCCCGCAGGTCCACTCAAGGGTCGAGCTGTGATTCCTGAAAAAGAATTTTATGATGATGGTCTAGCGGATGGTGGCATTGCTTTTACAATTTCAAAAGATAAAAACCCAAGTGCTTGTAATAATCTTTGGATGAATTCTCATCTTTTTTATCCAAAGCAAACCAACTAAAACTTATAAGCTAATTTAATTTTTTTATTTTTATTTAAATATTTTTTCTATAATTTTTCTAAAGTTTCTTTGCTGGTCTCCGAAAAAGTTCTTAGTTGCTTAATTATTTAAGCAAGCTAGCGAAACGGAAATTAAATAATTAGAGGGGAGAATCAATTTATGACAGCGGCAAAAAAACTTAATTTGGTACAAGAGAATGCTCAAGTTATTTTAGATGGAAAAAATGTCGAATTGCCAGTTATTGTTGGTTCAGAGAATGAAAAGGCATTTGATATCACAAAGCTTAGAGCACTGACTGGTTATATCACTCTCGATAGTGGTTATATGAATACTGGTGCTTGCGAGTCGGGCGTTACTTTTCTTGATGGTGAGAATGGAATTTTAAGATATCGTGGTTATCCTATTGAGCAGCTTGCAGAGAAATCAAGTTTTATCGAAGTTTCTTATTTACTGTTTTTTGGTAAATTGCCAACCGCATCCGACCTTACTCAATTTGAAGAACAAATTAAAAAAGCCTCTGAGTTACCTTCACGATTAAAAAATATTTTAAAATTTGCAGGCCCAGGAACGCATCCCATGGCGATGTTGGCAGGAGGATTAAATTTTCTTTCAGGGTTTCATCCTGAATTTAGCAATCCGAATTTGAATCCAGAGCAAAAGAAAAATGTTTTTATTCAAATGATGGGAGAAATGAAAGCTCTGTGTGCTTATATTTATCGAGCAACCGGCGAAAAAAACTTTCCTGAATCCAATTCAAAATATAATTACTGCGAAGATTTTTTAAACATGATGTTTTATCACAAAGGTTATCGTTTAGATCCAGAAGTTGCAAAAGCTCTCGATATTTTATTGATATTACATGCTGACCATGAGCAAAATTGTTCGACATCAACCGTGCGACTTGTTGGCTCTTCACAAGCGAATATCTACGGCAGTATTGCTGCGGGTGTGAATGCTTTGTGGGGACCACTACACGGGGGAGCGAACCAAGCCGTGATTGAGATGCTTGAAGAAATCCAAAAAGGTGGTGGTGATTATAAAAAATTCTTACAACGAGCTAAAGATAAAAATGATACGTTCCGCTTGATGGGGTTTGGACATCGTGTGTATAAAAATTTCGACCCGCGTGCCAAAATTATTAAAAAAGCGTGTGACATCGTCCTTAAAAAATTAGGCGTCAAAGATCCATTGCTTGAAATTGCAAAAGGTCTTGAAGAGGAAGCACTCAAAGATCAATACTTCGTCGATAGAAAACTTTATCCAAACGTTGATTTCTATTCTGGGATTATTTATAAAGCGATGGGTATTCCTTCGGAGATGTTTACCGTGATGTTTGCTCTTGGTCGCTTACCAGGTTGGTTATCACAGTGGCGAGAGATGATTGAATCTCCTTCAGCTAAGATCGGTCGTCCAAGACAAATTTATACAGGTGAAGTTGAAAGAGATTATATTGATGTTGGAAGAAGAAAAAAAGAGTAATTAAATAAATAACCCTTTTTTCAAAGGCTCTCTTAAAATTTGACCGCGTAAAATCATCGCATCACGCGATATATCGCCAAGGTGTGCTTGACTTACAGATTGTAGAAAAGTACCAACACGATAAATGAGATTCATCAAATCTCCTTCGGCAAACTTTTTTTCTAAACAAGTATTGGATAATTCTTCCCAGCTTACGCCCTGCATCCAATAATTTAAAACCGCACCGGCCTTCATGTTGAAGTTACTAATTTCAACTGTTTCTTCGCGATATTTTTTTTTCTTACCAAAATTTTTATCTTTTTTAATTTCATACAATTCGGGAAACAACTCATATGGATAGACTTCATGGTATTCATCAGCGAGTGCTATCGAATCGAGAGGAAATTTATAATCAGATATTTCTCCCGGTTCTTTAAATGACGCTAAAGAAAATGCCGCCATAATTTCAACGGCAGACATTAAATTTTTGTTGGTAATTCTTCCATCATAAATCATGCGACTTAAAATTAATCCGCCATTTTGTGGAAAAAAACGAGCAATATTTCCAAGGGGCGTTAATTTTTCATTTTCATCCAACATCTCTAAAAAATGCAGATGAATATGTAATGCCGCCATCTCCACCGACAATTTTTGATCAATAAATGAATGGCACGACGGTCGTAATTGACATGAATAACAAGGCGATTTTTTTTCTTCCAACTTATATTCAATAAATGCTTTAGCAGGCGATTGGCATGGAACGGTATCAACCTTAAATTTTTTTAATAAACTTTTTTTCTTCACCAAGACCATGTCATGAGAGGAATTTTTAAAAAAGCGAAAACTTTTTTTATAAAAGCTTTCGACTCGTTCTAAATCATAACCGCGAGCGATCAACCCCATAAAAGTAATCGGATCATTTCTTAATCGCGACTGAACTTCATCGCGTTTACGTTTTGCTAATCGCATATAGCTTTCCGGTCCCCACCATAAGCTATATCCGACCGGATCTTTTCCACGTCGTCCAGCACGTCCAAGCATTTGCATGACTTCGGTTGGGTCATAGGTCACAAACCCTTGATCGCCAGGGCGTTGAAAATCAGAAATCAAAGCAGAGCGTACCGAAAAATTAATTCCAAGGCTGAGTCCCATGGTTGCGACACAAAATCGAAGTAATCCGTCTTTGACTAACGCTTCAATTGCAATGCGAGCATGTAACGCTAAACCCGAATGATGATAGGCCACCCCATGAGTGATCATCATGCTGCGTAATTTTTTGGGCAAAAATTCTTCACTGCCAAAAATTGCATTTTCTTGTTTCAATTTTTCTTCGATTTTACTGCGATCCTCTGGTTTCAATGGTTGTATCGTTTTAGTTAACGCTTCCGCCATTGTTTCGCAGGATAATCTTTTGCCAGTATAAATAATGGTGGGTGTCAGTCCCAACGCAACCAAGCTCTCTAGCTTTTGAGCAATAGATTCTTGACGCATGGGACGTTGTATCAATCCTTTATCTAATCTTTTAAAAACATGCGTCGGTAATGTTGAATGTAAAAGCCAATGGTTTCCATAAAAAATTAAATCAGTGAGGGGTACAGGTCGTTCTGTCACTTTGATCAACTCGCAAGATTCCCCGCCCCGTAATTGCTCAATCCACTCCTTAAAATCCAAACCATTTTCTACGGATGCTGATAATAAAAGAATTTGACATGAAGGAGGTGTTAGAATGATGGCTTCTTCCCAAGCACTGCCGCGAGCAGCATCTTGAATAAAATGATATTCATCAAAAACAACTAAGCGTCTTGTTAAATC
>CAZFSQ010000193.1:0-5152 GCA_964521975.1 uncultured Oligoflexales bacterium
CAACCGAATTTATTTTTGTCATCCCCATATTTTTAATATTGGCTCTGGCAATTTTTGAATTCTCAAATTCATGGTGTGAATATCATAAGATGAATTTAGCTCTATTTGAATCATCACGCTATTTAACTCTCAGTGAAAAATTTCATCCTGAATTGTTAGAAGATAAAAAGTGTTGGGAAGTTGGGAGAAGTGAGCAAAATTATTTGGTTTTGAGAATTCATGAAATTGCGATGCGTCACTCCCCCAATTCTTTGCTGACTTGTCAGTATGATAAAAGTGATGAATCTATTGCGATCACGATTCGTCATGCCTATAAACCTTTAATCATATTACCGTGGCTGTTTGATAAAAAGTGGTATGAAATTACAAAAACAATTCCCATTCGTTTTTCATTTAAAAATAAGAATGAACCGTGGAATGAGGCTCGCACGAATTTTTTAGCTCCGTTCCGTGCTGTGAATGAAGCATGGGAAAAATGGTCTAAAGCGATGAGTGAAGATGAGATGAACTATGTTTCAGGAGGAATTTATGTCGAGTGAGTTTGTTATCGTGGCTCCGCTGATGGGGTTCATTCTTTGGACGACGATTCATTTGAATGAAAAATTATTTAAGTTGCAAAATTTAGAAATTAAAACTCGCTTTGCAAGTATGAGCATGATCGAGAATGAAGAGTTTCATTCCAATGACGAAACATATGGCAATGAAATTTCAGAAAAGAGAATTGGTTCTGTTGCCGTAGAAGATCAAAGTTTAAAAAAGAGTACACCCAACTATTACGATATCAGTAAATTTTATGGTGAATTTTTCAGTGCCAGTCGCAAAGTTTTAGATGGGATGCATAACATTGGTTTGGGAGATATGCATCTATTGGTTCCGAATTTAGCTACTCAAGCAATGTATGGAAAAATGAAAGGCGATCAAACGCATCATTTTCTCAAGAGGGAAAATGGTTATCATTCGCGAGATTATCATTTTTCAAGTTTGATGGGTTTGGCACTAGGGATGAGTCAAAAATATAAACATTGGGGTAAAGAGTTCAAAGGCCGAAGCGAAGGGTTTATGTTATCTGATTTACCTTTTTCATTCGGAGAAATTCCTGATGGATTTGTTTCCGAATGTACCATGCACTTTTTAGCAGATGATGGTTGTACACCCTATAATGGTTATGCCGTCTTACTTGATGTTATTGGCAGAGTGGTGGGTATTGTTAAGTTCATTGCTTCTTATGGTTCATCTGAAGAGGCAAATGTTGCGATGGAACAGATTCAAGAGGAATTGAAAGATCAATTGCAATCTTATCTACAAGATCTTTTACAAAACGCACAAGAAGAAGTTTTTAACGCAATTCCCAATGTAGAAGATTTTGAAAATTATTTGGAAAGTGAGTTAGAAAAAGAAATTGAAAAGCAGACGCAAAAAAATATTTCTCAAGTTTTATCGTCAACAACTAATGAGATTGAGAGGGCAGAGTGATGGAAAATTTATTTTATTATCTTCCGATAGGAATTTTATTTTGGGTGACATTTAAATTTACAAAGAATAAAACACGAGTTTTAGAATTAAATATTTCATCACAAAAGTTAAAAGTTTTAGAGCTAAGTGGGTGGGCAAATCGAATTGTTGGTTTAATCAATCATGTTCAACCAGAGGGAGACACTGCATTTCATTTTCCAAAAGCTAAAAAAGTTCATACGATGGGAATGCAATTTCCAATTAGTATAGCTTTTTTGAATAAAGAAAAAAAAGTGCTCAAGATTTATCATGATGTTCCTCCAGGAAAAAAATCTATTGTTGGTCCCAAGGGAACAGATTCGGTTTTAGAGATGACAGGGCGGAATGATTTTTTGCATGAGGGTATGATTTTAAGCATTAAAGAATCTGGAGCTATTATTTTTTTATTCTGTGCTTTCTTATTACTTTTTACGGGATTTATTTCTGCAAGTTTGGTAACTGGGCAGCTCGTGAATGAAAAAATTAAAACACAAAACACAGCTGATTATTCTGCGATGGCGATGGGTGCTCATGCAGCAACAGGTCTCAATATGATTGCGATGAACAATTTATCTATTGGTGCTTCAATTCATGTGGCATCGTCAGTTTCTATTTTGGCGATGTATGGATCATTGGTAAAGATGCTCAATTATTCTATTGTGGAATCGGTCAATATTTTTAATTCCCCGATTCAATCGGATGTTTATAATTCACTTGCTTCCATTCCCGCAATTTATTTTCAAATGGCGGCGGGTCTCACTCGTGAAAATGATGTTTTGGCAAAGAACTGGCTTTATCCAACCGCGATTCGCGGAGCGGAAATATCACGTTTGAATACTCCGGGGAGTCTTATGATTCCTGTAACGCGAGAGAATCCGCTTTTACCTTTTGTCGCAAGTTATGAGGGATTCAAACGCACAACGCCTTACCACACCATCTGCCATACACTTTTATCATCACAGAAGGCAGTGAAACAAGATGGTGTAACTTTTTTAAATTGGCTTCGTGGTCCGCTCTTAGCTATTGCTGATCAAAATTCGAGCAATGCTTTAAACAATGTAATTGGAGTCGCAGAAAAATTAATTGGTGCAGTGATGAAGGTGATGCCGATTGAATTTATTTTTACTAACTGTGGAACTGGGACTAAAGGGAATCTTGCTGATGTGATGGATGCTTTGGGTAAAGGTTTAGATATATCTAACGATATTGTGTCGATGGTCATTATAGAAAAAGAAAAAAAGATTTTGCGTGATGCATTTTCAGTCGTGAGTGATTATGCCGATGATGCGATGGGGGATTTAAGTTTTCCAGAGCGAATTGCATGTGAGGGAGTTGATCTATTGATTGGTGGGACGCCGAGTGAATTTAATTTGAAAAAGGAATTAACCCTAAGAACAGCGATGCTTCGTCTTAAAGGAGGAGAATCTGCCAAGGCATTATTAACTGCAAAATATTTACGCGAATTGCAGAACACAAAAGGCCCTTGCGTTAAATTAGAAATCAACGGAAAAAAAGAATGTATCGAACGAAAAGATATCAATTGGGTATGTCCTCTCTTTGGTTATCGGGGGAATATTGATAAAGATAGCGTGATGTTTTGGACGATGCCGACTTTGTCCTGCGGCAAAGTTAAAGATCGTTGGAATCATTTTCCAGAGGCAAATTGTCATAATTATACCAAGATGGCCGCTTTGGCATCGGGTTGGACAATCTATGATATTGGTGAGATGGCAAAAAATTACACAGGGAATAATGATGATAGAAAATCATCATTGGGATTTATCTATATTGATCCCGAAAAAGAGAGAGAATTTGAACAGTCGGTGGATTTTATTTCAATTGTTGGTTCGCCGAAATATTCACAAGTTGAAGTTCACCCTAAAGAATGTCCAGAGGGATTTGAAAGTTATGAAAAAACAAATTCTGAAACTCCGCAAAAAAAATGCGATGTAACACCGCTCATTTATTTTGGTGAGCAATATAAAAATCAAGATAGCTTATGGACAAGAACTTTTTGGGCCGTGGGTGAATCGAATGTTATATATGAACCGACGCATGATGATCCAACACCGTCGGAAGTTAATATGAAAATGTTTTGGCCCGCATGGCATGAGCAGCCAAAAAATTTTGATGCGATAGATGAGTTGTTGAAAATGATTAATAAGAAAATATAAATATAGTAATGTATTAGCTAGTGATGGGAGTTGGAGAAACCGCCTGTCATGCCCAATGACTCGCGTAGCGAGGAATGCCAGGGCATCTTCAAAGCTAATTCAAAATTTTAGTTTGTAGGTAGAAATATGAAATCAAAAAAACTTTCTAAAAAAAGTCATAAAAACCGTAAAGCTATTTTAGATGAAATTGAAGAAAAGGAAGATATAAAGGATTTAAAAAAAATTAGAGATGAAAGATTTTATAGTTTGCTTCAAGTAATCGATGAATTAAAAAAACTAGGTAAATTATAAATTTTCATGACCTGCTTTCTCTACACCATCATCTTTATCACTCTTCTCCACGCTATCTATACCGATCTTTCCTATCACATTATTTATGATCGCACGCAACTCATCGGAGCAATGGCGAGTTTATTTTTAATTTATTTTCAAAATTTTTCTTCTGAAATTATTTTATTTAGAATTATCTTTGGAATTTGCTTGATGCTTGTGTTGTGGGTGGTTGGATTTCTTTTTGAAAAATTTACCGAGCGACCTGCGATGGGATTTGCGGATATCAAATTATTAGGATGGCTAACTTTATTGGTGGGAGAAAATATTTTATATGTATTTTTGAGCTCCGTTATTATGGGGGTTTTATTATCAGTAATTAGATTTTTTATTAAAAGGGAAAAAATATGGGACAAGCCCTTTCCTTTTGCTCCGTTTGTTATAAGTAGTTTTCTTTTATTGTTTTTTATTAATTTTAAAATATGTAATGTGTCACTCAATTTGTCATGCCCAACGAGTCTTGCGAAGCAAGAGGAGTGCCTGGGCATCTTAACCAAGAATGAAAAGATCCCCAGACATTCGCACCTTCGGTGCTCATTGGGGATGACAGAGGATTTGTCATCCATCATTCACTGAAACATTACTTAAAATATTATATTAAATTTGCCTTCGTACTCTAATTTAGAGTACATTTTAACTGAAGTATTGGAGATTCATAAACATGAGTATTAGAAATTTAGATAATAAAAAATGGTTCTCCCTTGATCGTCTTGAAAGAAAATTCGGCCGAATGACGGTCGGGATGTTTCTTAAAGCTTTTTGAGAAAGCGAAAATTATAGTCAGACAGATTTTGCTCGAAAAATTGGTTTGTCGAGAGCTAATCTATGTGATTTTGAAAAAGGTAGAAAATTAGTTAGCCCAGAACGAGCGGCGAAATTAGCAAAAAAAGTTGGAATTCCTGAAATGGTGCTTATTCAGTTGTCTATTCAGGATTATTTATTCGATGCTAAATTAAAATATAGAGTTGAACTTAAAGCAGCTTAGTTTTATTTACCCAAACAATTCTTCAATAAAAAATTGTGTTTTTGATGGGATTTTATTCTTGGGAAAATACTCTTCAATGATAGAGAAAACTTCTTTAGGTTTTTTTAAATTTAAATATTTAATTAAAAATTTTACATCTTTTTTATCCATGCTATCCCAGCGAGCACTAATA
>CAZFSQ010000194.1:0-5138 GCA_964521975.1 uncultured Oligoflexales bacterium
TTTAATAGGGAATTTAATTTTTTGATCTAAACACACGTGAATAATTTCCGAGGAGGCCCATGCTTCGGCTTCTTTTCTAATGTTGGTCTCACGGTTTTGTGATTCGAGCAGCATACGATTTTGTTTTTCGAGTTGCGTTGTTTTTTCTGTGAGTTTTTTATTCAGCTCTTCTTTTTCGAGAATCATCTTGGCCAATTGACGATTAGCTTGATGATGCTGGACAGCTTTAGCAACAGAGTTGATGATTTCATCTTCGGCAATTGGTTTAGTGATATAGTCAAAAAGCTGTGTACGTCGTACCAGTTTAATCATAGTTTCTTCATCGGTTTGACCGGTAATAATAATGCGTGGAGTGTGTGGTAAAATTTGCATGGCGATTTCCAAAAATTCTAATCCGGTCATTCCCGGCATTCTTTGATCGGTAATAATTGCCGATGGTTCGATTTGCTTGAGACACTTAAGAGCATCGACGGCATGATCAAAAAGTTTTAGATCATATTGTTCGCCCAGAATGACTTCCATGAGAGAAAGATTACGTGATTCATCATCGACATAGATGATGATAGGTTTTGCTGTTTTTTCATGACTAACACTCATGCTGCACTACCGCGTGTAATATTTGTGAGGTCATATCGGTTCAGTGTCAAAATAATTTGTGTTCCTTTGCCGACTTCAGAGAGAATTTGAATATTACCTCCCATATTTTCAATTTCACGTTTTACGATATACATTCCTAGACCCGTTCCTTTGCCTGGATCTTTGGTGGTAAAAAACGGATCAAAAATTTGGTGAATAATATTTTGTGGGATACCGCAACCATGATCTTCGATCGTCAGTTGAATTTTGGAGTTTTCCATTGAAGATGCCCATCCACTCGCCAGCTCGCGGAGCCTACTCCCTTCGGTCGTTGGGGATGACATAAGACCTCTCGCACCTTCAGTGCTCGTTGGGGATGACATAAGATCTCTCGCACCTTCAGTGCTCGTTGGGCATGACAAAAGTTCCCTGCCGTCAGCATGGTTGTGGGACACCCTCCCTCTGTCATTCTCCTTGGTCGTTGGGCGTGATAGAGAATCCCCCCTGTCATCCCCAACGACTCGCGAAGCGAGGAGTGCCTGGGGATCTTTTTCATGATCAATGAGTGCTGAATTATTGGAACAGTAAATTTTTATTTCTCTATTTGAATTATTTTTAATTTCAGCCATAGCATCGACACTATTGCTGATAAGATTCATTAAGATTTGAGAAAGACCTGTCTTGAAACCGCTGATATTGAGATCCTTCGGGATATCTACGCTAACTTGAATGTCTTTAAGTTTATTTTTCAATAATAATAAGGTTCCTGAAACAATGTCATCCAAAGGAATTTTTTCCATCTGCTGATCATCTTTACGCGAGTACCTTTTTAAATTAGCAATAATATCGCGAGTCAATAAAAGCCCTTCCGACATGTCTTTGACAATGGTCTGAGCTTTTTGCCGATCTTTTTCTGAGATGCTGTCTTTGCTAAAAATTCTTTCCAAGGTAGGGATCACACCAATCGGAAAATTAAGAGCGTTATTGATTTCGTGAGCAAGCCCTGCCGCCAGCGTTCCAATGGATGCAAGTTTCGATGAGTGAATCAATTCGGCTTGGGTTTTTTTTAATGTGACGATGGTTCCCTCAAGCTCGTGCGATTTTTCAGTGAGATTTTTTGTTTTAACGGCAACCTCTTGTTCCAAATGATTGCGTAAAAAATCGCGTTCACGATAGATTTGAAATATTTTTAACGCAGCTGTGATGGATGCTAATAAAGTTGAAAAAAATAACCCTACAGGAAAAACCGGAACTGTTTTTAGAATGCCCATATTCATTAAGATGTCATTGATCCCTGTAAGACAGAATGCTCCGAGAGATACGGCGTGCAGTAATCGGATTTTTGAAATTGTGTGGTGTTTGAGAAATGAATAAAAGAGCTGGATAAAAAACACACCCATATTAAGAAGATTTAAGAGATAGGCAATCGTTGTTCCTGCTTGAGCACCATCAAGATTAGGTGTCACGTAAATCATGAAAAGAGCACAGAGAGTTCCCACTAAATGAAACATTTGAAAAAAAATGGGAATTTGCTGGAATGATCGAAAAAACATCCAAATAAAAATGGTGCAGATCCAAAGAAATGAATCATGCAAACGATGAAGCATATAAGGCTGCAAAAAAATGTTGAACGTGGGAGCATTAGTAAAAATTAAAAAGAGTCCACCAAAAAAAGAAATGCCCATGAGTGATATAGGTATTTCCATCGGTAGTGTTTTGAAAAATGTGATTGAAAAAATAATACCGATTAAAAGAGTGACCAAAGCAAACGATGCCGAAAAATCATTTTTCATCATCCTGTGTGACGGTTCACCATCCATCGTTGGCCAATTATAAATCGAAGCATAGGAATGGGTGAGATTATAAACTTTCCAAGTAAGGATGTTGCCGTCTTGGATGAGACGACAGGAGAGGTCGAGGGAGTTGTATAAATAAGATCCAAATTTAAAATCAGTACGACCAGAAGATGCTACAATTTTATTATCTATAAGTACTTCATGAATGCCCTGAATAATCATAGGAAAATGAATGTAATTATCTGGATATTGTTTACATGATGAGATTAAAGTATGGCTTGTAGCCTCAAATGAAAGTGCATTATTTTCTTGGTGGGTCCATGGATGAGTTAATTGCCAATCAACAGTTTTCTCAATTGGAATTTGTGGGTCTACCAAGATACTAGCTATAGATAAACTCAAATCTTGTACCCATCTACTTAACATAATTCTTAAGCCTTAAAATTTTATGATTAGATGATTCCTCTGAGTTGGATGACATGTTATCCATGTGTTTAGTTTTTTCAATCGCAATCATCAAAGCATTAATAGCTAGATCAATGTCAGATTTGGAATGGTTTACCGTAATAGAAAAACGAAACCGTGAGCCGTTAATAGGGACTGCTGGAAATAAAATACAATTTACAAATATTCCATGACTTAACATCACTTCATTCATCGCTGATAATCGTTCTTGATTGCCGACAACAATAGAGATAATAGGACTTTCTGGATGGGAGGTTGTTTGTATATCATTTTTATCCAAACTAGCTCTGAAATATTCAATATTTTCTCGAAGTTTTTTTATTTGTGTTTTGTTTTTTGAGAGTAGCTCAAGAACTTTATTTGCTGCCGCCACAACAGGAATAGGTAATGCAGCAGAAAACATGGCTGGGCGTGAAAAAAATCGAACCCATTCAATAACCTCTTTTGAACCGCATAAAAAACCTGCTGCTCCAACCCCTAAACCTTTTGAGAAAGAACCCATAAACAAGTCAATGTCTTCTAAAACACCTTCTTTAGCACATATGCCTTTTCCTTGAGGTCCAAAGACTCCAAGAGAATGACATTCATCTATATAAATTCGTGCATTATATTTTTCTGCTATTTTAACTATTTTTTTGATATTAGGAATAGTTCCTTCCATTGAATAAACACCTTCCGTTAATATCAAACAGCCATTAACATCTTTTCTGTTCTCCTCAAGAAGTCGAATGAGGTTATCTAAATTATTATGCTTAAAGAAACGATGTTTTCCTTTGGATGAAAGAATACCATCATGCATCGACGCATGAACATAAATGTCACTAATGATGAGATCATTAATACGAATTAAAGAACTAATTACTCCAACATTGGTAGCAAACCCTGTATTGAAAAGCACGGTATCTTCTTTATCAAAAAATCTTGAAATATTGCTTTCTAGCTCTTCATGTAAAATGGTTTTTCCTGCAAGAATCATCGTTCCCTGCGAACTCACCCCATACTTTTCTGTTGCTTCTACGGTAGCGGCAATGACTTCAGGGTGTTGAGCAAAACCTAAATAATCGTAACTAGCAAAAGAGACGCAGTCGATTTTACGTTTTGATCCTGATAAGCGATAAACAGCTCTGGAACCTTCTTGTGAAAGACGCGTTGAATAATATTGATAGAGAGAACTTTTTTTCAGATCTTCATGGAGAAACTTATACTGCCGACACTTTTCAAAAATATCGGGATGATCAAATTCCGATTCGGTGAAAGTGGCCAGATTAAATTTTTCAGAACCTAGTTCAAAGCTAAATGGATTATCTTTGCCCTCGGAAAGTTCTTCAAAATATCTGCTTAACTTACCACCCAAAGAAATTTTGCTATCAATACACATCATGCCGAGCAAAAGAAAATTCTGAACTTTTTCTCGTCGCTGAATCACCATTCTGCCCAGAGTATACGATTCATCTTTTGCCAATAATTTAGAGTCAGGAATAATCTGTCCTACTTCTAAATCCGTAGGGTCTGAAACTTTGTCAAAAGAAATAATTAGCCCCAAGCCGTTCACGGAAGCATTAAACACTTTCAGTTCGTAGCGATGACCCATCGGTGATTCGACGTGGAGAAAGAGCGGTTCTCCCTCCTTCACCATAAATCGTTTTTGCCGAATTTTATTTTGTATGCGTGACATACAACGCTTCTCCTATTTTTTATTACCTGAGAGCTTTCGGATAAAAATAGGAGTTTCTTTAATTTTTAACGCATTCATTTTAATCAAAATTTGGTGAATAAATAAAATCTGGCAATTCATTTAAACTTTACAAACAAATAAATCGTTGCTAGCGTTTTTTAATCCTTTTGTATTTTATTTTTTAAGGGCGTGTTGCAAAAAGGTCATCTTCGTCGTTACTCCTCGCTCGAAATGCTCATTTACCGGAAGTAAACTCCGCTTTCTCGCATCGTCGTGCCTAGAATCTGACCCTTTTGCAACACGCCCTTTAAGTGATCAAAAATTTGCTATCCGATAAAAATATTTTTAAAAAAGCTGTTGCAGAAGTTATGGGCACTTACTGGATTGTTTTTTTTGGTTGTGGTGGGGCGATGGTTGCGGAGCGATTTCCAGGATCAATTTCATCAAGCAGCATCCCTGTTGTTTTTGGTTTAGCGGTAACGGTCATGGTCTATGCCCTGGGGCATATATCAGGTGCTCATTTTAATCCAGCGGTGTCTCTTGGATTTGCTGTGACAAAACATTTTCCATTTAAATATGTGGCTATTTATTGGGTGGCTCAAATCGCAGGTGCGATTTTGGCGATG
>CAZFSQ010000195.1:0-5130 GCA_964521975.1 uncultured Oligoflexales bacterium
AACATTTATATTCTGATTTAATTTTTGAGCATGAGCATTTGTCGCTTATTCCTCCTGCATGGACACAACCAATATCTTTATCCGATAAGAAATGGTTTCAAAAATTGGATGGCGGCGATTATAATTCTAAAAACTTATTATTTTGCGGGGATAGTTACGGGTCTCATGCAAATGGTGATTTAAATTTAATTCATTCGATTATTAGCGTCAGCCAAAAAATAGTCGATGATCTTTAATAATTTTTGAGGAATATGACCGCTCAAATTCTTGATGGAAAACTGACAAGTGAAAAAATTCGACAAGAGTTAAAGGCGGAAATTTCTCAGCTTATCAAACAAAATAGACGCTCCCCTCACCTCGCCATGATTCTCGTAGGAGAAAATCCTGCTTCTTGTATTTATGTCAGTCATAAAGAAAAAGCCTGTAAAGAAATTGGAATTGATAGCCTGGTCATTCGTTTATCAGAAAATATTTCCCAAAAAACGTTGCATGAAGAAATTATCAAATTAAATAAAAATCCTGAACTTGATGGAATTTTATTGCAACTTCCTCTACCCGACCACCTCAGTCGTATTGATGCACTGAAAATGATCGACCCGCAAAAAGATGTGGATGGTCTTACCCCTCAGAATCAGGGGCTTCTCGCATGGAACTTACCAGGATTATACCCATGCACTCCTTTGGGCATTATTCATCTTCTCGATGCGTATCATATTTCTATTCGTGGAAAACTAATTTCAGTTATTGGTAAAAGCGTTTTAGTCGGAGCCTCTTTAGGAATTATGCTCAATCATCGTGGAGGCACTGTGATCGGACTTCATTCGATGACACAGGAACCCAAAAGATTAACTTCGCAAAGCGATATCGTCATTGTTGCCACTGGCGTTCATCATTTAGTGAATCAACATTGGATTAAAAAATCTGCTGTAGTGATTGATGTAGGAATCCATAGAAATAAATTAAGTCAAAAATTAGAAGGCGACGTAGATTTTGAATACGTAAAAAACATTGCTTCCTATATCACCCCCGTACCAGGAGGAATTGGTCCCATGACCATCGCGATGCTTTTAAAAAATTGTGTTGTGGCTTATAAGAATTTAAATCGTTAATGATACATGCCAGCCTGTTCCAATTTTTGATAATTGACTTCATAAATAAAACTTGGCCATCTTATTTCACGATCAGCATTAAATACTTTTCCCTCAGGAAAAAATGACGACACTGGCATTTTTAAATTTTCTAGCTGCTCTACACCAGGTTGAGCATAAAAAGATTTTAAAATTTCTCCTAAACGATAACCAATCAACTGATAATCAATATCTTGAGCGATCCTTGGATCAACGAAGAAAGGATCTATAATACTTGCAGAGAACAATTTATTTTTAATCTCATTCGGCAACAATTGATACTGCCCCATATAATCGACAAAAAATGATCCTGTGAGCCAATGATCGGGTGGGTCGATCAAACCCTTACCACGCCATGCAAAATGACCGATGAAATTAATTTTTCTTGCCCCAAGAAATTTAAAAATTTTTTGAAAATGTCTGACAATACGAAAATCATCAAGTAAAATAATTCCATCAAAATCTTGTATAGGGGTTGCGATCATATTTTTCGGTTGCTCTGGGTCAATTTGCAAAACTTTTTGAGCGACATATTCCATACTGGAATATTGTTCACGATCATACAACAAAACCCCCCTTACACTTATTTTGGTTTCTGCTAATTTTTTTTTGATGCGTTCACCGAGAGAGGAATTCGATGTTTTGGGAATAAGAATCCAAACAGAATTAAATTTTTTATTTTCAAGTGTTTGAACAAGAGAGTGACTCACTTTATTTAACGATGGGAAAACACGAAAACCATTTCGTGGTAATTGAGCAATTTTTTCTTCAGAACCAACCCACAACGTCATATCTTTTTTAAACTTTTTTGTGAGAGAATTGATATCAAATTCCTGAGTGAATGGAAAAAATATTTTCACACAAGCCTTTGACGCGGGACTAGGATTAACATGTGTTATTTCGGGATTAAAAAAAAATTCAGTACCTATTAGAAAGTTTTTTAATTTTTTTTCATCAATTTTTCCAAGTGTAAAAACATCTAATTCTTTTTTACACTTTTCTGCAACCTCTAACTTTTCTTGTCCTACTATCGAAGACGCTTTCAAGCCATCGGAAATAATATTTTCATTGGTAATGATACCTGATTTGACAGGAGATTCTTTAGGATTGGGCTGAGGTGAATGAATGCAGTGCAAAAAAAATATAACAGAAATAATAACTGTCTTTAACAATATCATTCCCCAAATAAATCTCTTATGCGGGTGCGTATTTTTTTCGTATCATCTTCGCAACCTGGTTTTCCAAGGAGAGCAAACATGTTCTTTTTATATGCTTCAACACCAGGCTGATCAAATGGGTTGACTCCCAGCATATACCCACTGACTGCACAGGAACATTCAAAAAAAGCTATCCACTTTCCAAGATTAAGAGGCGAAAGAACATCTAAAGAAATTTCTGCAACGGAAACTCCGCTATCATAATGAGCTAATTTCGTCGCGAGTAACGCAGCATGATTAACTTGCGATAATGTTTTTCCTTCCAAATATGCGACACCATCATCTCTTGTATCACTGGCGGGAACTTCTAAATGACTTGCGTGGGTCATTTTTTTAAAGGTTAAAAATGTTTCAATAAAACTTCTCTTCCCTTCTTGAATATACTGCCCAAGCGAATGAAGATCGGTTGTATAAGTCACACTCGCAGGAAATAATCCCTGATTTTTTTTACCTTCCGATTCGCCGAATAATTGTTTCCACCATTCAGTAAAATAATAAAGCCTCGGATCACAACAAGCCATGATCTCTAAATTGAACCCAAGATCGTAGGCCGATTTTCGATAAGCGGCATATTCAATCACAGGGTGAGGTTTTCTTCTTTGTGTAGAATCTTTGATCTCCGAAAAAATCAAACTCGCTCCTTGCAAAATTTCATAGCAAGAATAGCCAGCCAAAGTAAGGGGCAACATCCCAACCGCACTCAGAACAGAATATCTTCCGCCCATGTCGGGAGGAATTTCAAATGTTTTAAACTTTTTTTCATTCGCTAATTTTCTAAGTGCCCCTGAACTTGGATCAGTAATAGCAACAATTCTTTGATTCGCTTCTTTGACTTCAAAACGGTTTTCCATATATTGACGAATAAATCGAAAGGCAATACTCGTCTCGGTCGTTGTTCCTGATTTACTGATCACAACAACCAAGGGATGCCATTCATCGAGAGTATGTAACAATTCTGCCATTTCAATCTCTGCCATATGATGGCCTGCGTAAAAAATCGGTTTATAGTTTTTAGGATAAAGAGATTTTTTGTCATTTTTTTTATAATAAAAATAATAGGGTCCTAGTGCTGAAGAAATAGCTCTTGTTCCAAGATAAGAACCGCCAATTCCCAAACACACAATTGAGTCGTAATAAACTTTAATTGAATCTGAATAATTCTTAATTTCTTGAAAAACTTGATAACCTTTTTTATCAGGATAATCAAACCATCCAAGCCATTCATTGCCGATACAATGACCGGTGAACATGTTCTCACAGCGTTCAATTGCCTCAGAAATATTTTGATTCGTTGCTTCTTTTATTTGTTTTGGAATAAGACTTAGATCAAGCTCCAATCCCATAGTTTTTTTTCTCCTCTAATCGCATATCTTCTTCAATCGCAACAACATATTCATTGAGCTTTGCCAGAACAGGGCGTGTCGTTTTAATCTCAAATATAATTCCATTTTCATCACTATAATCAGAATTTAAAATTAAACAATTGCAATACACAAGTGAAATAGCTGATTGCATCGTATGGGGAATTTTTAATTTTGCCTGTAAAAAATTCTTTTTGAAAAACTCATAAACATGTTCTCGCAATTTAATCACATCTTCTTTTTTGAGAGAGGAAATAGCAATTGACCCCGGATAGACCTGACGCATAATTTTACTAAAAAACGGATCATCCATAAGATCCATTTTGTTAAACACTTTAATTTGTGGAACTTCAAATGCTCCGATCTCATGCAATACTTTATCCGTCACCAGCATTTGTTCTTTATACATATCATGTGAAGCGTCAATCACATGCAAAATTAAATCCGCTTCAATGACTTCCGATAAAGTTGATTTGAATGATTCGATGAGTGAGTGAGGAAGATTTCTTATGAACCCAACCGTATCACTCAATAAAATTTTAGGACGTGTCGATGGATCAATCGTGCGAATACTTGTATCTAAGGTTGCAAACAATTCATCCTTAGCTAAAAGATTCGCATTGGTCAAAGCATTCATGAGAGTAGTCTTTCCACTATTCGTATATCCAACAAGAGCAACTTTCAACTCATTCTGCCTAGCTTTTCTTTGCGATTTTTTTTCTTTATCAATGGTTTCAAGTTGTTTATGAAGGCGATGAATTTTTTCTCTAGCCCTACGTCGATCAATCTCAATTTGTGTTTCACCCATACCACGAGATTTGACACCCCCACCTTTTTGTCTCTGAAAATGAGTCCATGCCCCTGTAAGTCGCGGTAACAAATATTCAAGCTTAGCAATCTCAACTTGCAATTTTGCTTGAGCGGTTTTTGCATTTCGCACGAAAATTTCCAAAATCACCCAATTACGATCCCACACAGTTTTTTCTGTCATCTTTTCTAAATTTCTAACCTGCGGAGGACTAAGCGGATGATTAAAAACAATGAGATCAATTCCATGTTCAATGGCATGATTTTTTATTTCTTCAACTTTACCCGTACCGAGCAAACAGTTCGGTGTAAATTTTTGTCGCCGTTGAATAATTCTATCTTTGACTTGAATTTTAAGAGTCTTGAGTAATGTTTCTAATTCATCTAAATCTTCTTGGAAAAATTCATTTTTATCTTCGAGTAAATGAACCCCAATAATGAGTGCTGATTTTCCCTGATATCCTTCTTGAGGCGGAATAATTTCGTTATGCAATGATTAATCTATCCTTTACTGACAACCTGCATCATCGGCATCGGTTTTACCGTCATAATCGTTGTCAATCCCATCATAGCATGAATTGGAAGAAGATAAACTTTCTGCTTTAGAATAATTATTTT
>CAZFSQ010000196.1:0-5072 GCA_964521975.1 uncultured Oligoflexales bacterium
TTTCATTAGACCTAGCCGAGGATGCTGAGTATTGGCCATTTGAGGGTGAATATTGGGAGGATGAGTTGGGTTGGTATAAATATAATTTAGAAAGTAAATGTAAAGAAAAGGATTCTGACTCATGAAAAAATTAGCACTAAAAATTTTATTTTTTACTTTTTCATTTGCGGCATTTTCTGTCGATAAAAGAGGAAAAACAGATGTTGGTGTCGAGGAAATAAAAACGCCTGAGAGAAAAAAAGCAACGGAGCGTCCGAAGGGTCCGCGAGTAGATTCATCGCAGGCATTTACATTTGCCGTAGAAGATAAGTTAATTAAAAATATTGATGTTAGTATTAATTACTTAAAAAAACTTGCTGCCAAACAATCGAAAAAATCAGCAGCACGCCTTAACGTAATGGAAAAACTTTTAAATCTCTATTTAGAGCAAGCTCTCTATGTAAGGAATCAAGAGTTTCGTAATTATGACAAACGTTGGGCTGAATGGGATGAGAATGGACGTAAGGGTAAAGAACCCAAATTGGAAACAACTCGTTCCGATAAACTATGGAAAAATGTTATTTCTGAGGCGAAAGCGATTCTTGCCGAGTTTCCTAAATCACAAAATGCAGATGTGGTGACATTTCATTATGCTGTAGCTCAAGACTTCGTGGGTAATCAAACGGAAGCAGCCAGAATTTATACTCAATTGATTCAAGAATATCCCAACTCAAATACAGCAGGTGATGCTTATTTTTCTCTTGGAGATTATTATTTTGATCGCAATGATTACCGCAATGCACTCAATAATTATCAGCAAGCATTACGGTTTAAACAATCCGAAAGATACGGATGGGCTTTATTTAAATTAGCATGGTCTTATTACAACATTGGAAAATATCAAGATGCTTTAAAAAACTGGAAATCTGTGATCAATATGTCTCGCATGAATCCATCCGAACAAAATAAACGCCTTAAAGACATTGTACTAAGAGACATGATTTTTGGGTTTGCTGAGACACGAGATGTGGATGGGGCGATAGGTTATTACAAATCCAATGGTGGTGAGAAGTATATTGGAGATTTACTCATGCTCTTATCACAGACATTCGCCGAGCAGGGTAAATATGGCGACGCGATTAAAACATTAAAACGTTTTCAAAAAATTGATCCAATGAGTCCAGCAGCTCCAGATACACAGAAAGAAATTTTGAATCTTGCCTCCGAGTTAAATAATAGCAAGATGCTTTGGTTTGAGTTGGAGAATTTTATTAAGCTCTACGGTCCCGATTCAACGTGGGCCAAAAGCAATGAAGGCGATAGGAAATTAGTTTTAGAAACGTGGGAGATGATAAAATCGCAAACAATTTATTATTCAAAGCTCTCTCATAAAAATGCTCAAAGAACAGATAATCAAGCAGGATATGCGGTGGCGATTGAAGGCTATGAAATGTTTTTAAAATATTTTCCGAATAGTAAAGAAGTTCCTGAAATTAAATTTCTCATGGCGGATATTGAATATTTTAGAAAAAAATATCGAGAATCGGGTCAGCTTTATCTTGAAATTGCTATGCTAGGAAAAGATAAAGCCATTAAATACGATTCTAAAACTAAAAAATCAGAAAACATTCATAAATCATCTACTCAGTTTATGCTCGATTCTTATTTGCTCGATTTTGAACCCGAATTAAAAGAATTAGTTAAAAAGAAACCAGATTTTTCCAAACCTCCGGTTCCTTTAACGCTCAAAGCTAGAAATTTTATTAAAGGTTGCGATTTTTTTGTTAACAATTACCCACAAGATAAAAAGAATGTGAAAAATTGTGATATTTATGTTTCAGAAATTTTTTATCGTTCAGGAAATAAAGAACAAGCTAAAAAATATTTGTTTGTTCTAGCCAATAAATATTCGAGCGAGAGAGAAGGTAAGGAAGCTGTTGAAAACTTAATCCCCATGTATAAGAATGAAAAAAAAGAACTCTTAGCTTTAGCGGATAAATTTTTAAAAATTCCTGCTTATAGTAAAGGAGATTTAGGAAATAAACTTCGCGATTTAAAACGTGGTGCTGATTTAGAATCTATTGCTCAAGAAAATGATACAACTAAACGAGCTAAACTGTATGAAGATCAAGCGAGAAAAGATCCCAAGGCTCAAGATGCCGACAAGCTTTGGTATAACGCTGCGGTAGATTATTTAAAAGCAGGTGCGATCAGTGAAGCTATTGTTGCTTATATGGCCATTTATAAGGGTTATCCAAAATCAGCACAGTATGAAGAATCGTTAGTTCAGTTAGCGAAACTTTTTGAGAAGAAAATGGATTTTTCTTCGAGTGCTCAATACTATCAAACTTACTATCAAAAATTTCCCAAATCAAAAAATGCAGTTGGGGCATTAGCCAAAACATGTGAATTAAATTTGGCGGCGAATTCTAAAAATGCCACATCATCATGTCTTAGTTTTGCGAGGGTAGCTCCTGATGGTGGTAAGCCTTTTATCGAAGTATTAATTAACACAGCTTATCGCTCCAAACAAACAGCGGTGATGGCTGATTTAATTCAAAAAAATTATTTGCGTGCTTTTAAGTTAACGCCTGAAGAAAGAATTG
Organism: uncultured Oligoflexales bacterium; assembly: GCA_964521975.1. Taxonomy (GTDB): domain Bacteria; phylum Bdellovibrionota_B; class Oligoflexia; order Oligoflexales; family CAZFSQ01; genus CAZFSQ01. The sequence continues at coordinate 2,586 of CAZFSQ010000196.1, forward strand.
TAGCTCTTTATAAATTGTATGCAGCGAATGGAAAATCGAATGCTCAAACTGAGCAAGAAATTTTAAGTGCGTTTAGTGGAGTGAAGGGAAATGTTTCGGGTGAAGCTTTGCGATATGTTGGTGAAATCATTTTCCGTCGAGCAGATAAAGGGTTTCCGATTTACAGCAATTTAAAATTAGTTGGTGGAACAGTTGATCGTTTGGCGGCATCCATTGAGAAGAAAGCTGCGACTCTTGCTCAGCTCAAAACAAATTATGATCAAGTGATTGCCACCAAAGATTCCTATTGGGGTGTGGCGGCATTTTATCAATTAGCTATGGCGAATGAGTTATTTGCTAATGCACTCGAAAATCCTCCTTCTATTCAAGGGGCGAAGACAGAAGATGTTGTGAAGCAGTTAGCTCCACAAGCGAAGCAATTACGTGATGAAGCAAAGAAAATTTATCAAACAGCTCAAGATACGGTGACAAAATTTCGTGTCTATAATGAATGGGCCCCGAAAATTTTGGCGGGATTAGCTCGTGCTGAGAATAAAAATTTGACGTACATAGATTGGGTCGTTGATCCTGATTTTCTTGGGAGTCAATTGCCAACCAATCTAGCAAAAGATTTGGCGGGGGATGAATAATGATAAAAAATAAAATACAGATTTTATGGATGATAAGCATTTTAATTTCCTGTGCTACGACAAAAAACAATTCTGAAAACGCATCGGAGTCACAAACCAGCAAATCAGATGATGGTGGTGAAGATGATGATATTTCCTTATCAAAAAGTTTTTCTAATTTAACGTACAGCTATCGCTATGGTGGGTTGACGTCTAAAGGTGTAAGTCGTAATAAAGCAAAATCTCTTATTACCCAACTTAACACCCAACTAACCAATACTAAAAAAGATGTGAAACCTTTAGCAACGATTGTGAGCTTACAAAATGTGGGTCGTGATGGTTACGACAATGCTTTGGAGCGAGCAAAACAATTGCAGGGAGAATTGATTAAAATAGATATCAAAAAAGACATTCCAGAATATACGAATGTGGAATTAGCTCTTTCTGCATTACAAGAAAAAAAATATGGTGCAGTAGAATATTTTTTAGGTCGAGCAAATGATAGTAAAAATCCAATCGTCAAAGCATCTATTAAAAACATCCGTGGCGTGATGGCCTATGATGATGGCAAATTACCTGAGGCCGCTGATTTTTGGGCCAAAGCATTGGCGGACGATAGTAAATATGAACCTGCTAAATTAAATTTAGGATTCTTAGCATTAAAATATGGTGACATCAAAACTGCGTCGGAAATGTTATCAGGAATGCGTAGTGATTGGTACGTTGCGTCGGGTTTGGTTATTGTGGAAAGATTTAGTGGTAATAATAGCGAAGCCGAGAAGTTATGTGAAAAAGTTTTAGCTGACCATCCAAAACATAAACCCACTTTATTCAATTGTGCGGTATACTATTTTCAGAACGAGAAAAATTTTGCGAAGTCTAAAGAACTCCTGCGGCGGGCAGTGAAAGAACAAGGAGGCGGACAACCAATTGATGATAGTGCCTATCAGTTGGTTGGACAAATTGAGAGTGAAGAAAACTCCTCTAAGAGTCGCAAATTAGACGAGAAGAAAGGTGGTTGATACGATATGAGTCTTATCATTAAATACACGGTTCCTGGTCAAGCAGAGCAAACAGTTTTACTCAACAATCCACCCTTGATTATTGGAACACTTTTATCCAACCAAATTGTTTTGCGTGCTCCGGGTGTTGATCCGATTCATGCGATTATTGAAGAAGAAAATTCCATTTGGACGATTACGGATGTGGGTTCTGCTAGTGGCGTAATTATCAACGGTAAAAAAGTTGATGTAACCTCTAAATTAAATCATCGCGATTTAATTCAAATTGGTTCGATTTCCATTCGTGTTGAAGAATTTAAGGCGAATGAGGATGCCCAAGTGGTCAAGCCTTCCAATGTAGTTGGGTTGCCCCCACCTCCGCCACCAGGATTGAATAAACCGGGATTACCTCCACAACCAGTAAAACCATCTTTTTCAAATCCTCCTGCGGCAGCAAAAATTCCAACACAAGAACCGCAAGAGACGATGAAAGCAAATCCTTATGCAGTAAAATCTCCTGAAGAATTAGCCAAAGAAAAAAGCGAACGGTTTAGGATGATGCTTTTTTCTCCTCGTAAGGCACGTCCAACAGGAAATGTTTTAGAGGGAGTTGCTTATTGGGGCGATACTGTTTTAGAGGTCGAACATTTTCATCCAGGGTTTAGTGGCTATGAGGTCGCAACGATTGGTGATCCAACCAAAGCCCATTTTATTTCTGCCGCAGAGGATAATTTTGATCGTTTTCCTTTAGCGAAAGCGGGTGTAGATGGTTATACATTAAATCTTTTAGATGGTATGGAAGCACGTCTTCGTCGAGGTGGCAAAGTTGATAAAGTGGAAGGCAAAGCAAAAATTCAGCTTGGGCGTCGTGATGTAGC
>CAZFSQ010000197.1:0-5065 GCA_964521975.1 uncultured Oligoflexales bacterium
GAAAAGCTATTATTTTTTACAACTTTAATCTTATTATTGACTATAGTATTTTCAGATATTTTAGGCAAATAAATTATGTATTTTTCAGTTGGAAAAGGTAGTGACATTACATAATCTAAGTCTAACTCTTTAGGAGAAAGGTATTCACGACGATCAGGATGGTAAAAGAGATGCGTGCAGCGACTTATGAAAAACGAAAGAAAAATCAATAAGATTGCAAAATATTTTTTGATATGAAAAAATATAGATTCAATATTCACAATTGTTATCATAACACTTTACGTTACGGGAGGAACAGAAATGAGATTGAAGTTGATTTCAGGGGCACTCAAAATGGGTATTGTCATGTTGGGTTTAGGATTAGGTGTTCAAGGTTTTGCAAAAGCAAAATATGGCATGGCGGGATGTGGGCTTGGTTCTATTGTTATGGGTCCAGATAGTATGCAAACATCAGCAGCAACAACGAATGGAAGTTTTAATAGTCAAGGTTTTGGGATTACGTCAGGAACATCAAATTGCTTAACTCCAAACGAGATGGCAACTTTAGAAACACAACAAGAGTTTATTGTTAGTAATTTATCTAATTTATCTAAAGAAATGGCACAAGGCGATGGAGAAACATTAAGAGCGTTTGCATCTACTTTAGGATGTAGCGATGCTTCATATTCGCATTTTGCTAAAACAGTACAGAATTCTTACGACCAAATTTTCAGTGCTCCAGGAGCTTTAGCGGTTTTGGATGCTGTGTATGAAGAAGTTAAATCAGACGCTTCACTCAATAAAAATTGTCAACGAGTACTTTAATTAAAAATTTGTAGGAGTAAATCAAATGAAATACGTATTAAATTTATCTAAATATTTTTTAGTGGGGGTTCTATCTCTTAGCACTTCAATATCTTTTGCAGAGAAAAAAGGAAAAGCAAAATCTGAAGAAAAAAAAGAATCTGGAAGTTCTGAAAAGAAAAGCAGCAGCTATCAAGTGAAGTGGGGAATGGCTGGATGTGGTCTTTGGGGCCAAGTTATAAAAGATAAAGATCGTTGGCCGCAGTTAGGAGTTTGGGCATTGAGAAATTTTCTTATCTATGATTCTCAATCTTCGGCGATTCTGACAGGAACTCCAGATTGTAACAATGCAAGCACTGACGAAGCGATGTTACAGATGGAGCAAGAGGTTTATGTTAGTGTTAACCTAAACAGCCTTTCTAAAGAATCAGCTCAGGGAAATGGCTCGCATCTACAAGCGTTAGCAGAAGTATTTGGCTGTTCTAATCACCAGGCATTTGCAGAATTTAGCCAATCTAATTTTGATACTATTTACGGATCTATGGACTCGAATACAGTATTAAATAATTATCGTTCTCAGTTGAAAGCTAATGTTCATCAAGTTGGAAATTGTGTCCGCGTTTTATAGTCTATTTTTTTTCTTCAATTTTATAGTTAAAAGGATGGTAAGGAAAAATTACCATCCTTTTTTAATTTTATTTTTTTTAGATTTTAATAGAGATGTTTTTAGCTATGATTTTAACAGTTGGCGAAAGCTTCTTCTTATCCCTGGATTATCTAGTAATAAAAGTATTGTTGACGACCCTAAATTTTTTATTTCGCCGCAAGGTAAGAAAAATCCACAGCTTGAGTTAGATGAAAGTATTAAAAAGTTATTTAACTCCGATCCGAATCAAGTATCGAACCAAGATCATCTACAATGCAAATTTCCAGCACGCTATCATTGGCTCAAAAAAAATATAAAAGATTTCGGAGATAATTCCATAGATGTTGACTGTAAGGAATTAAAAAATTTCATGTCCACTCTTAGTTATGAAAAAATATCTTTAGTTTTTTCTAATTATTTTATCAATCATCCATCCTCTATGGCTGGGCATACTTTTTTAAGAATTCATCGTTATAAAAACAATAGTTCTTATGTAGATGATGCAGGTTTACTTGATCATGTGTTGAATTTTTCTGCTGTTGTAGGTGAGGACGTTAATCCAGTTATCTATCCAATAGCGGGTTTGATGGGAGGCTACCAAGGATATTTTTCTCTTCAACCTTATTACCAAAAGATTCAAGAATATTCTAACTATGAGAGTCGTGATTTGTGGGAGTATGAATTAAAAACAACACCGGAACAAATTTATTTTTTTAAACTACTCATGTGGGAAATTAGCCATATTTATATTGATTATTATTTTTTTGATGATAATTGTTCTTTTATTTTGCTTGTTCTGCTTGAAAATTTATACCCAGAAAAAGATCTTACGAGTCAGTTTTTATTGTATGCAACACCCCCCGATACTTTACGTGCATTAACGACGCATCAGGAATTGATAACGAATGTGACATACCGCCCTTCGATTCTTACTCGCTATCTTAATCGAATAAATATTTTGAGTGTAAAAGAATATGAAGCTTTTTTTAAAATATCGCAAACGGATGTGAGTGATCTAAAAAATTTTGATGCTTCGGCACAAGTAAGAATACTAGATGCTAGCCTAGACTATATAGATTATAAAAATCATCTTCCTGGATCGAATCAAAACAGTGATGATGCGTTGAGAAATAAGTTATTAAGCTTGCGTGCAAAAATTCCTATCGCAACACAGTTGGATACGCAACAAATGAAAAAACATTCATCGCCGCCAGATATTGGTCACGATTCTCATCGCGTGGGTATGTGGGGAGGAGTAAAAAAAGACAAAGATTTATTTTTGGATATAAATTGGCGGCCCGCTTTGCATGATATCAAGTCGAACGCGGCGGGTTATAGTAATTCAATGGAGATCTCTTTTTTTGATACATGGCTGCGATGGGATAAAAGTAAAATTTCACGATTTAATTTTCATCCATTTTCAATTACGTCATTACCAGAGAGTTATCCACTTTTTCCAAAATATGCATGGCAATTGGATCTTCAATATGAGAACGAAAAAAAGAATTGCTATATTGAAAGAAAATCTTGTGAAGCAATTTATGGATCGTATTCCTTTGGAAAAGCCATCCATTTTATTCCTGGAAAGTTTTATTCTTATGGATTATTAGGAGTTGATTTAGGAAATCAACTTGATCTAGCAAGAGAATTTTTTATGGGTGGGAATATTCATTTGGGTGTATTAGGGGATTATAAAAATTTTAAACTTTCGTTATCTAGTAAAGGATCACAAAAATATTTCAAAAAAGATAAATTTTCTATTCTTACGTATGAGCTATCGTTCATTTCATATGCAAATAAAAATTTGGAAATTAGATGTGAATTGATTTCACGTAATTACACGAGTGAAGTCAAAGTTGGGCTTGTGTATTACTAAAGTTACGCTAGAATGACCTTCCTAAGTTTAGTTAATTAATTTCAAATCAGGAGAAAAAATTATGAAGAAGAAAATCGTAGGAATTTTGGCGTGGCTTTTTATTACGGGTGGTCTGTTTGCTGAAACGGATGTTAGCGTCTTAGATGCTTACCGAGATTTTATCAATGACATCGCCAAAAAAATTGTTCAAGAACAAAAAGGTGATCAAAAAGATAAAATTGAAAGGATGGGTTTGGTTTTTGATGCGGAAGCCATTTTAGATAAAAAGGCTGTCGATGTTTTGTTAAATATTGTTAAGTCGCAAAAGAAGAAAGAATTTCTTGTATTATCTCTAAAAACAAATCCAAAAATTGAAAATGATGCAATTGAAAGTATTGAGGCAGATTTATCCGCCCTCATTTCAAAGGAGAATGTTTATCGGGTTGTTTTGAAATTATCTCAAAGCGTGTTGAAAGATGTTTTGGGGAAAGAGTTTTTAAAAAATCCAACTGAAGAAGCTTGTGTTGAAAAATTGAAAAGTTTATCGAATGAAGATGAACTTAAGAGCGAAAGTGTTCAAGATACATTACCGGCTGTTTGTAAAAAATTTGTAACCATTTTAAATGCGAAAGATTTTAAAGTGTTTGCTGTTCATATTGCTGCTCTCGTGAAGCAACTTAAATCGCTTGCCATCGAAGTCTATAGTGAAAAAGTAAAAACAGATGAGAAAGCAAAAGCGAATCTTGATTTCTTCAATTCTATTGACGTGAATTATGAAAAAGAAAAATTAACTTTTTCAGCTAATCTTTCTATGTTAGATGATGAAAATAAATCCAGCTTTAAATTGGAACTTCAGATGTTTGAAAATGAATTAAGGGTGATGTTGCAAATGTCTACAGATCACTCGTCTTATATTAAGATTTACGAAAATATCATCAAGGAATGGCTTACAAAACCAGCTCAGGTAATTTCTGCATCTGAAAAAGATAAATTAAATTACGAAAAGGAAGTTCGGTTTTTTTGGGAATCAGCCATGTCATTGACATTAGATGCGTTTCGCAAATTGGAAGAGTAGAAGAAGAAAAAAAAATTACTAAAAAAAGAGATGTTGAAAATTCGCATCTCTTTTTTATTTCCATTTTTATAATGCTATTATAAAAATCGCTTCTGATTTTATAATAGCATTATAAAATTGGAAACTCAAAAAATGATGAGTATTTTATATTTAAATAAAAAACCTTAATTTTTCTTTTTAATTCAAGAAATAAAGTGCCTATCCCTTCATCATTAAAGATTTGAATACTTTTTACCGAAAACTATATTATGAGAATCTCTCTCATTTTATACTTTTTTTGTTTTATTGGATTAATGATCGGGTGTCAGAAAAAAAAGACAGCCAATAAATCCAAAAGTAATCCTATTGTAAAAACGGATGAGTCCGATGATGAAAGTAATTCAGATGAAGATAATTTGGATGAAACTGGCAATAAATATATCTCGCAAGAGCGACTCATTCGCAGAATAAGTTTGGATATACGAGGGGATTTACCCTCAGTTGTAGAAGTTGAAAACATCACCAATAAAAGCATTTCACTGAAAGATTGGGTGAAGTCTCTGCTAAAAGAGGAAGGGGCTTTCACTTATATATCAGAAGCTATTATGAAAGAAAAATTAGGTAAAAAAATTGCTGATGATGACAATGAACCAGCGGAAATATTGTCGGAGAGTTTGAAGAATTCAGGTGATTGGCACGATATGTTTTTGTCTCTTGATATTTTATC
>CAZFSQ010000198.1:0-5065 GCA_964521975.1 uncultured Oligoflexales bacterium
TTGAAGAATCCAATGTCGATTTAGCTACACAATTTGTTAACATGATTATGACGCAACGTGCCTTTCAAGCAAACTCACGCTCGGTAACAACAACCGATAGTATGATTGAAGAAATTGTGAACTTGAAACGATAATAGTTAGTTGATTGATTTTTTAAAAAAGACTCTGAAAAATATTCGGGGTCTTTTTTATTTACGCCGCAGCCTTAGCTTTCTTCGGTTGAACCAGCGGTTTAACAGGATGTCCATCCGCATCGACTTCAATTAAATCTTCGCCATGTACATCATAACATTTAACCACTTCCACTTTGGTGAAATAATCTTTACCGCAATCGTTACAAATATAATTAGCTCCGTCACGATGAAACTTCTCTGCTTTGGGGTCGCGTAATTGACTTTTCTTCATCATCTTAGGTCCAGTGTTTGAGGGGGATGAAGATTTTTGTTCCATCATTGGATCTTTAATCAAATCCTGCAATATTGAATTATTCGCAGCTGTATTTTGTTGAACATTTTGCACTACAACTTTAGGTTTACGATAAATTTGTGATGCATTTCCAATCGCCACACCCTGATGGGGGTGAATCGCTTCAAAACCATTTTCTAATAATTTTTTCTCCGCATGGAACGAATCTAAAAAATTATCCTTACATTCTTTGGCACAAGATAATGCTACTGAAGCATCTTCAAAATCACGCTTACAAAAGTTACAACGAAAATAATTTTTCCCTTCATGACGATGAAGTAAAAAGGGCTCTTTTTTAAAAACTTCTTGAATGCATTTCTCTAAACACCACTGTGCCTCTTCGTGGGTTGCAAAAGTATCCCGACATGCTCCGCACACAAATTGATTTTTATGACGCAGAACTCTTTTTGCAGGGACAGGAGAATTAATTTTTCTTAATATACGAACACTCATATATAAAGCATTCGGAATAAAATTTTTAATTTTTAATTTTTAATTTTTACTAAACAGCAAAATCAAAAGATTTTCCCAATCATATGAACACTTTTTCATTTCCACTCTATTTTAATAATTTCATATTCCATCTCACCCGCTGGGCGATTGACTAAAACAAAATCCCCATTTTTTTTATTTAAGAGTGACTTTCCCAAAGGTGATGACCAGGAAATTGTTTTTTCTTGGATATCAGCCTCTCCCTCTGCCACAAGCATCCATTGCTGAACACGCTGATTCTCATCTCGTAAGGTTACCGTTGCTCCAAAATCAATTTGTTCACCAGAAAGTTTTTCTGGATCAACAATCTCAATATCTTTTAATAAACGTGAAAGATAAGAAAGCTTCTTATCAATTTCTCGAAGACGTTTTCTACCATAGATATATTCTGCATTTTCAGAACGATCTCCCTCTGCCGCAGCATCAGCAACACCCTGCACAACTTTGGGTCGGTCTATTTTAAAAAGTTGATCATATTCTTTCATCAACTTTTCAAATCCTTTTCGCGTCATCATTCTCTTTAAATCTTTTTTTTTCATGGTACTATGAAATATATTATAGGAGGAGTAATTATGAAAATTAAAAAGTTGATCGGAAGTTTTTTAGGTCTAATTTTTTTACTAACACAAGGAACAAAAATGTACGGAGAAGATAAAAAAGAATTGAACGCAAAAATTGATACCACCATGGGAATGATCGAAGTGAAATTATTTCATGATAAAGTTCCTTTAACCGTCTCCAACTTTGTGACACTCGCTCGTAAAGGGTTTTATAACGGAATTGTTTTTCACCGTGTCATTCCTAAATTCATGATCCAGACAGGTGATCCACAGGGCAATGGTACGGGTGGGCCTGGTTATTCTTTTGCCGATGAATTTAATAAAGAACTACGCCACTCCAAACCTGGCATTTTGTCGATGGCCAATGCTGGACCCAATACAAATGGCAGCCAGTTTTTTATCACCGTCGCACCTACGCCTCACTTGGATGATCATCATTCAGTCTTTGGCGAAGTGATTTCAGGAATGGATATCGCTATAAAAATTTCTGAAGCTGAGGCCGTGGATACCAAACCTAAAAAAGAAATTAAAATTAATAAAATTGAGATCGTTGGTGATTGGTTTAAACCTCAAGAAGTCAAAAAAGAAACTGAATTGTCGGACGACGAAATTAAAAAGTTATCTGACAAGTCCATTGAAAAACTTGCCGAAAAAATTGGTGAGGCTCAAGGTTTAGGTAAACTAAAAAAAGTAACTTATCAGTACGGGAAAAGTAAGGGTAACAAAATTCAAGCAGGGTATATGCTCGAATTTAAAGACAGTAAAAATTCGCAGCTTGTTTTTATGGGTGAGGCGAAAAATAAATCTATTGTAATAGAACAATTCCAGTTTGCTAGGGGAGGCTGATCAAAAATTGGCAACAAAGCCTCCGCCAAAATTCCAAGTTTCTTGCTCTAGCTCCACGGATTCCCCTTCTTTGTATACAGCGGGTGCGTTAGTCTTAGGTTGTATGTAACTAATTGTCTCTGGAATTTGGTAAGAAGCCTGAAAAAAAGGCGATAATGTTTGAATTGAAAACTTGGTCCCGATATGGATCTGTGTTCCGCCAATATTTTCCGCCTCAACTGCCGCATATTCTGATTTTTTGAAACCATGTTCCAAATAATGTAACGCACCATAAAAGTCAGACGACTCATTGGCGTGATACATACCGCCAACAGCTAAATGAATTTGATTTTCATCGCGATTATCATTAGAACTTGCAGGTTCACTATTATTATTAAAATCAGTGATAAACAAACCAGAAAATTCATCGAAATACGGTGAGGCTTGTTCTTTACCAAGAATTGAAAAGTAAACTCCTAGATCTATTAAATCGGCTGCTTTAATTTTTCCACTTAAAAATAACTCCCCAGGAATACCTTTGGAATAAGAATAGGAATGAGAAACTCCCATAAGATCTTTTGCGTTTACAGAAATTTTCTTGCGACTATAAATTCTTATCCCAGCAGCTGCTTTCATCTCGTCTGAAATTAGACATCCGAACAGTTCAATGGTTGGAATAAGAGCCTGACCTAATTGGTAAGAATAATTTCCAACACTCGTCGCATAGCTTCAATCTTCTGCACCCAACATATCTAATACAATCAAACCACCCACATGAAATGGGCCCAATAATAAGATAGGGCCACTTTTAATAAAAGCATTCAAACTTTCTATCGTTTCAGAGACCGTTGAGTTTTTTTGATAGCTACCATCATAGTTTTTTTGAACAATTCCTCCTTGTGTTATAAATTGGAATTCATCTGAGAGATGGAGGCTATTTCCTAAAAAAATAAAGGTTGTCTGTAAATTATTATCCATGGTGTCTGTCTTGGACATTATTTTCCCTGTACGATCTTCTAAACCTAAATAAAACTCACCAGAATTAGGTTGCGGAAAATTAAAAAGCGGGCCCTTTCCCACCGGACCGCTTTGAAATGCAGGAATCCCATTCATTTCATATGAAAACAATTTTGTACTAAAAATTAAAAGCCAACCATAAATTTTCATGCGATTTCCTTTCTAAATATTACTGATGAGATCTTTAACAATTTCATGAGCTATCGAAGATGAAATAGATTTAAAATGAGTTTTTAATCCTTCTTCATATCGCGTAAAAAACATCCCTTTCGATGAGGGTTGTCCTATACTACGGAAACTTGAAGAACCCGATAAAGTTTTTTCATAAATTCTTTCTTTAGAATATAAATTCCATACTTCAACTTTAACCAACACATTGATTACTTCAACCTGCGATGTGAACCCAGATAAGGTTAGTGGTATCATTTCATTCGGCAAAGGGGGTCTTTGACCATCATGTGCTAAGTCGGGTTCTTTTTTGAGAGGGTCATAATTATGTGTTGTTCCTGTGGGACCAATATTAACACTTTGCAAATGAATTCTTATGAGAGCATCTGCTCGGTTACGATCCGACAAAATAAAATGCCCATCACTTGCCACAGCAGTCTGCAACTCATTCCATAAATCTTGATGGGAAATGACTTGGTGGGAAGTATCATAAACGGATTCAACCGCAATATTTTTAATCCCTTTGGGTCTCTTTACATAATAGTTTGAAAAACGGTACACACACGATAGACTTAGCAGACAGCATATAAGTGAAAACAGTTTCGTTGGCATAATTAAAATTCTATATTAAAATATTTTTATTGGCCTGCAAAATTTTTAGCTAGTTTCAATGAGAGACTTTAATAATGGTTCAAGAATTATATGACATAACAAAACCTCCTGTAATTCGTTCACAGAGCAGTGCAGAATTAGAGTTTAAAAATGGGATCGAGCGGAACGATTTAAGGCAGCTCACGGATCAAGACCAACAAACTTGGCAAGTTCATATCGAAATGCTCCAAACTTTTTCTCCTGAAACGCTAAAAAAAGAATTTTGGGAAATAAAAATTCATACAGACTGCGAAATTGGCCTTAAAGATTTTCTTTCTACCAAAGTCCTTAATCCGCAACATGACCAAAGACTTTTAGAACTTCTTGGCGATCATAAAATATATATTAAAATGAACCCGCTGATCCTCCACGCTCACACATACGACGAAGCTCGTTCATTACTTGCCAATACCTTTCTCAATTTAAAAGAAAAATTTTCTCAATCAAATTTGAAAGATATGAAGAAAAAATATATTGAACAATATATTGAAAAATCTTGTCAATTTGGCTTTTCTGGTTAAAAAAATAAAAAAAATCATATGAAAACTCTATTGACAAAGGGAGTTAAAAAGAATTAAAAAGGTCAAGATTGATATTCATCAACTTTAATTAGAACTAAAGGGGGATACCTTGGGAGTAACAGACAGGTCTGGTGCAGTCATTACTGATGCCGAAATACTAAAATCATCTAATTTATTACAAATTATTCCTGAACTTTTTAATGAGCATGTTGTTTTTAATGCTCTTGGGCTTTGCCCCATCAATGCCCATGATTGCGGCATGTGTGCTGATTATTCTGTCGCAATTCATAACTGGATGATGCAGCAAGGAACCTATTACGTAATTATGGATCTACAAGATGAGAAAGAAGTTTGCCCTGAGTTTAT
>CAZFSQ010000199.1:0-5052 GCA_964521975.1 uncultured Oligoflexales bacterium
AAATAAATTCTGTACCCCGCGCCGCAGTGAATTCTTAATTCAAAAATCCCTTCAAAAAAAAGTTGTGAAAAAACGCTGGTAGCTATGTCGATAACTAAGTGTTCTTTGTCGCGTACTGTTTTCCCCAAGCGACTTTGATCGCCGGAGCTTAATATTTCTGAAGCAATCTCCAAAGGCAAATAATCGTGATGTTCAATTTTCGGAGCAGGCCATGAAATTAACACTCGTGGAATATCCCAATCTCCTCGGATAATTTTGGTAGAGATTTTTATTTTTTTTTCATTCTTTTGTAAGAATTTTTTTTCAAAAAAAGATTGAATATTTTTTTCTTCCACATCCCCGGCAATTAAAAACCGCATTTTTTCAGGTCGATAATATTTCTTGTAAAATGAAATAATTTTTTGCCTGGTAAAGGATCGCACATTTTTTTCTGATCCAATAATAGGCTTCCCAAGAGGGGAGTTAGGGTAACTCATCTTGAGTAGTTGATCCGTCGCTAAGTATGATGGATCATCTTTTTTCATTCTTATTTCTTCGAGAATAACTTCTTTTTCTTTGCTCCATTCACCTGCTTTAAAATCACTTTCAAAAATTGTTTCCGTTAAAAGAGCAAGTGCTTCTAATGAAAATTCCGACGGAACCGTTAAAAAATAAACGGTCTGATCAAAAGTTGTATAAGCATTGATCTCTCCCCCCCAAGATTCAATTTTTTGTGAAAGTTCTCCTGGAGCAATTTTTTTTGTACCTTTAAAAACCATATGCTCGATCACATGAGAAATCCCTCTCTCATGATCCTCTTCGTGAATGGAGCCGACCTTGACACAACATTGAACTTTTACAAGATGTGATTCGTATTCAGGATTAATGACATATTCTAAACCATTGGGTAGAATTTTTGATTGCATCTAAATTTTTTACATTTCAATCATAAAACTAAGATTAATAGATTGCTGTGTATCAGCACTGCTCAGTTTGGGTTTTTTTCCAGCATAACTCAAAGACATTTGCTGATTGACTACCGCGACTCCAAACGCAGCCGAGTCATCTTTTTTTTCTAGTTCACGACCATAAGCTCCAAAGACTCGCAAAAGATTTTGAATTTTTGCAGAGCAAGAAAAAATAACAGATTCACGATAGCTTTTTTCATTTTTATTTTCTTGAGCATTTTCTTGAATAGGAGCAACTAAACCTAGCGAATCTATTGTATGCATGGTTTCAAATCTTTCTACTTTTTCACGACGAAGGTAATCACCATGAAGAGTAATCAAACCATCAGGAAATACAAAAGCTCCACCCAACCGATATGTAAGCGGAGCAAATTCTTTAATTTTTCGGTTGGCTAAGTTTTCCGCAGTAGCACCAAAACGAAAATTTCCAGTAAGCAAACTAGCAACGCCAATATTGATACTCGTTCCTTTTATTTTTGCTTCATCTTGATATTCATTCGTTTCATAATTTTGTGGCGTTGTATAAGCATCAAGCCATTGTCCACCAATACCTAGAGCAAAATAATTAAGGGGCTGGGCAAGAGCAACAGCAATTCGCCGATGAACGGGAGAGTCTTTTTCAGTGAGCGATGCGAGATCATATTCCAATTTGGGTTTGTCGGTAAAGCCTGTGTAATTAACTCCCGCAGCAATCGCCGAAGTTTTAGAGTCAATAATTCCTAATTGATAAAAATCACGACCCATGATGGGCCAATGATAACTTGCATCGACTTTATATTGTTTTTCAAAAGCCACCATGGCTGGATTGGTTCTTACCGATGAAATATCCGATAGAGCTAAAGCCCCCCCCCCTCCCATGCCGAGAGAGTGACCTCCATAGGTTTCATACTCATTGGGTATGACTAATTCTTGTGCGTTGAGCGAACTAAAAAATAGATTTAAAAATAGAATCAAATAATTTTTTTTCATATACCAAAACCCTCCAACTCATTTAATCATTATAGTAGGACTTTCCATCTTTTCAAAATGACATCTGACTATGCTATTGATTTTCTCTTTCAAACGGAGTTAAGATAATCATATTCCTTTTTGCAACAAACTTTAATTTTTGATGGAGGTATCTATGATCATTTCTAAGTTGCTTAAAGTCAGCGGACTTGTTGTAAGTTTAACACTTTCAGGATTTGCCGTTGCAGAAGAACACAGTGCAGGAACAACTGAACCAGCTACACAAGAAAAAGCTGATGCACCTGCGACAACAGAAGCTACTACAACAGAAGCTCAACCTGCTTCAGCTGATGCTGCTGCAACAAAAGAGCATTCTAAAGTAGCAAAAAAAGCTAAAAAAGATAAAAAAGCTAAGAGTAAAACAGCTACTCATGAAGAGAAAAAATAGTTTTTTTTCGATTTAGTTTTTAAATTCTAAATAAAAAAACGCCCTTATTTCTAAGGGCGTTTTCTTTTTGTATCAAACTTTTATGTTCACTTATTGAATGACATAAAAGCTTCTAACTCCATAAAGTCCAGTTGCAATATCAAATCGTCCGTGTTTTGAGAACGTAACTTTATTATCATCACCATATCCGATGTAACCCAATACTTTAACCGAATCGACACCTTCTTCAATTTTATTTCCTTGAACATCCACATCGACTAACTTCAATTTGTTGAGAGTGAATCTAGCATGTTCATATTCAAATACATGCATATCATTTCCGACACTCACTAAACCTAGTAAACTTTTTCCTGAGTCATCGCTAACTAATCCCTGCAAGGAAGCATAATTGTATCCGCCCATATTAGGTAACTGGATTCCAAATGTATTTTGGTTAAATTTCAATCGTTCATCAAAAGTAACAACATGAATTTTTGAAACGGGTGTTGTGAAATGTCTTCTTCCCCAAACAGGCATTCTAAAACCATCATCCAACCAAGGTTGCATTTGATTCTCTTGAGTTTGCTCCAATGTCATCAAAATTCCAGAAGAATGAACTTTAAAGTCCATTCTGTTTTCACCGTTGTCATAAAGATCTGCTAAACCAGCTTGAGTTTCTTCTAATTTTACTGAAGCCAAAGAAGTTGATGTGACGGGTGTTAATTTTTCAATGACAATTATTTTATCAGTAATTGGATCGAAACCTTTAGATTGTATTTTTACTATATCTATCAATCTAAAATCATTCGTTACAAGATGATTGTCATTTAAGTAAGCAATCGGAGTTCCTGGAATGTTAATAGTTGTACCGCAATTTAATTTTGGTTTTTTTCCATCAATAAATTGAACGGGTGTAAAAAAGTTGCGAACTAAGCGGAGATATTTTCCTTCGTCACCTTCTTCTTCATCACCATCTTCATTGAACTTAATTACTTTTCCATTATCAGAACGAACCTGTTCTGAAGATAGTATAAATAATCTTCCGTTAAGAGATTGAAGATTGGCACGAGTTTCTTTGTTAACAGCGTCACAAGCCAGAGTCACTGGTTTAAGATTTAATTTGTCAGTACCGCTGAGTAAAGCAAAACGCTCACCTTTTTGAACAATTCTTGAACCATCAGCAAGATCAATTAAATTAAATTGTTCCCATGTATCGTCACCGATTTCAACACCAGCTTCACGTAAAGTTACTTCCTTAGAGTCGATAAGTTCAAGAGCTTGTGCATCAAGATTAACCATACGAATACGAACTAAGTTAAGTAATTGATGCTCAACATATCGTGGCCAGTTAGTTCCTTCACGAGGAGCTTCTTTCGTTTGATAATTTGTAGCAACAAGCAAAGTCAAATCATTTAATTTACGATGTGATAAATAATTACCTTTTAACTTTAATCTTTCCACGACTTGATCTAATTCTGCATCAGCTGCTGTGGATAAATGTAAATCAGCGTCAGCTGCTATAACTAAACGTAAATCAGTCGCTGCTTCAGATTCACTACCACTCCACCAATTTCCTTCCGTTACAAATTGTACACCGGTTTGTGTTTTTGATGTCATGGTTTCGTAAGCAACTATGTTTCTAGCTAATTCTAAAACATGCACAGCTCTCACCGTTTGCGTTGCAATGCCGATAGTACCATTTGTATTAAATGTTCCTAAAGCTTGGTCTGAAAAAGTATTCACGCGATCTATTTCTGGATTAGAAAACACTCTTCGTAACCAACCAGGATTTCCAGCAAGTAAAGCACCTTCAGTGAAAACTTCAGCATCTTGAACTTTATCAAGATCAAAGCCGACCAATTTTCCACCGGCAACATATTGATTATTTTTAAAAGCACTCAAAGAGAAAAGAATTTCTCCTTTACCTGCACCTTGAAAACGCACTTCAACAAATTTATCTTGAGAGTTTAAATCGCTCCAAGCGTTTTCTTCTTTAAGTGTCATTTGTTCACGAATTAAGCTCTGTACTTGACCATTTGATTTCTTAAGAACTTCAATCAAAACTGCTTGTGGATAGCGTTTACCAAGTCGATTTGGATTGCTACCATCGGCAACAGTTTCTTGAATAAAACCAAGCCCAAGAATGTAATTTCTGTTGTTATAAGTTATAGGAAATGATCTCTCAACCCATCCTTCATAAGGTAAACGACCAAGATATTTTAATTCATTCGGTGCATCAGAAATATCAAGTACGTCTAAAGGATCTTTTAAATTGGCTGGAACCCAAAGGACATACAATAGATCATTATGAAATCGTACATCTTGAATAAGAGCATCTTGATTGCGGCTATCACCAAGCAATACAGAATTATCCGACATGACTTTATGAAGCTTGTCACCTTCTTCATAGAAACGTCCCCAAAGACCTAACTTTTCATCTTTAAGTAATTTAGCATAATCTTCATCACTCAAATTTTTATTCTTCTTTTCACGTTCTAAATACATTTTGCGGAATTTGTATTCATCCGCTGAAATTTTTTCGCTCTCATTCGTTGGAAATTTAAAAGTTTCAACGGCGATATTCAAACGATTATCACCAGGATTGCGATAGTTACTAACAACGATCAAAGAATTATTTTTAATTGAGGTCGTGGAACGTTCTTCTACATAACCTTGGGCATCAACGACCATCAAAGGTTTAATTTTTCCTTTGGTTGAAGAGATGTCAAT
>CAZFSQ010000200.1:0-5045 GCA_964521975.1 uncultured Oligoflexales bacterium
GATCCTGAGCCTAAACCAGAACCCAAACCTATCGACCCACCTGATCCTCCAATCGTTCCTCCTCCAAGCGTAACGGACGATTGCTTGCTCGATCTCAAGTCACGTAACCCAGAAAAATTCCCTGTCCCTCTCAGCCTTGATTTTGTAGGGGAAGGATATAATCGTTTTCGCGATATCAAATTATGGAATTGTAAATCACAAGAGTTGAGTCTTGAATCACGATTTAATCTTGATGAAATAAAAATTGTGCAACTGAATACAGATGATTGCGGATCAACATGCACTGAAAATCTTTCTGTTTTAAGAAAAATTAAATCGGCTTGTGATGAAAAAAAATCTGTCTTTGCGTGTGATTTTATCAACCTTACCCAGAGGACTCCCAACCAAGATTTATGGCAGGAAAAGAAAACTTTTATCGCAGCTGATCAAAAACTGTGGCAATCCTACACCTCGTTTTTTAATTGGAATTATAAAGTATACGATAATGGCGAAAGAAAAATTTTACCTGAAGTCAATGGACCTATGATTCTAGTCTATTCACCCGATGGAGTTTTGCGTTTTGCTCAAGAAGGAAAATTAGATACAAAAATATTAATTGAAAAATTGAATGATAAAAATTTTATACAGGAAAGACCTATCGGTCCTGATTTTGTTTTTTACGGGACGGGTATAGATGGCTTCAAAAAACTATCGGAACTAAGAAATAAAGCCGAATACACCATTTTAAATTTTTATGGTGACGGTTGCCAATCATGTATCGAAGAAGCAAAACATTGGTCACAGGTAGGAGAACTCTATGATCAATGTTTGGAGCATCCTGGATTTTGCCAAATGTATGAAATTGAATCTTTGTCTTTTCCACAAAGCGATGAAACATGGGAAAGTTTGCATGGACGCTTAAACAGAAGTTATCAAGGAAAAGAGCCATCATCTATGCGAATCCCCATGCTCATTAGCCCCTCAACATACTCTGAAGAAGGTTTAGGATTCGATCATATTTTTATGGGTTATTTAACGTCACTTATGCCACATAATTGGTTCGAGGCATATGTTGCGGTTATTTATGATCGCGAGGGAAAAATGGTGGAACTCATTCGTCCACCAGAGCGTGAGGGTGAGAAACATCAACTGGATGCGAAGTTTCAAGCTCTTAAAAAGAAACATGATGAGCGTGTTGCAAAAGGGTTAGATTCTAGGCACGACGAAGCGAGAAAGCGGAGTTTACTTCCGGTAAATGAGCATTTCGAGCAAGGAGTAACGACGAAGATGACCTTTTTGCAACACGCTCATGGTTACTAGGCACATAAGGAGGTGTTGTTATGGTAAGATGGTCGTTTTTTATTTTTTTATTTTTTAGCAAAAACATTTTTGCTATCGAATTGCAAAGCGTTATCCCTAGTTTTGAAGTTAAAGGCACAGACAACAAATCATTCAAAAATGAACACCTACAAAGTAAAGTTACTGTCATAAATTTTTGGGCAACATGGTGTCAGTCGTGCAAAGTTGAGATTAAAGAAATGGTGGAGAAATTTAAACCTTTGCAAGAAAAAAATAATTTTCAACTCATTTTTGTGAGCTTGGATAAGGAACCCGAAAGTGCCACACGTTGGTTTAAGGAGAATCTGTCAGCTGAAGTTTTAAAAAACAATCCATTATTTTTTGATCCTAATTTTGAACTTGCCGATAAAATTTCGATTGAAACTTTTCCAATGACACTTATTTTATCGCAAGATGGTAAAGTGATTCATATCGAAAAAGGATTTGAAGAAGGCAAAGGCTCTGTTGCAAAGATGGTTGATATTGCTGGATCGGCTTTATAATTTCTTATATTGCTCTATAATCTCTTGCGACATATTCATAATTTCTTTATTTTTACCCTTTAAAGAACAGGTCATATTTCCTTGTGGGTACGCATAACCTGTCGCTTCTAATTTCAATTTAACTTGTGAAATGATTTGGCTAGTTTTCTCACATTTTTTATTCTGCTGAGCGAGGAGAATATCTTTACACATATTAAGAATTCCACATTCATAATTTGATTCACAAGACTCACATGTAAAGCCTGTTTCGCATTTCTTAGAACCCATAACCCACCTCCTCTATTTTTTACTCCCAGATGTATTATACATCTGACACAGCTCTTTTCGGCAGGGTGGAATAAAATTTAATAAAAAAACATAATAGATTTTTAAATTTAATTAAATTAGTTACTTAAGCAGTCGTGTCAACATTACTTGATACACCGCACATAGATTCTCCTCTGTGCTGGGTATCCCTCAGCAGTTTTAGAAGAATCCTGAGGATCAAAAGATTCTTGGAGAGAATCTATATCGGCCCATTCGGTGCGTCTTTGCTCATCTGAAGTTAATAAATAATGACTAAATGTCTCAATATTTCTGAACTGTGTTCGCGACAACCAATTTTCTAAAGCAGACTGTGTCGGAATAAAATAATAGCCACGTCCTCTCGCATATCTATTTTCAGGAAATAAACACACGGGATCGTTTCCAGGAATACCCACACTCTCAACAATAAGCACTCCATCTTTTTTCATTGCATGATAAATTTTTCGCAAGAGAGATAGAGGATCTGTGTGATGATATAAAATTCCCATACAAAAAACCGTATCAAAATAATTTTCCCACTGGTCCATCTTTTCAATCCCAGTTTCTAGCATCTCCAATTTTTCAGATTGCAAAAAATTTTGCATCAATTGAAACATCAGCCGAAATTTATAAACTGGCTCTAGTCCAATAATTTTTTCTGGATTTTGCTCCAGCATATTAAACATGTAATAACCGTTATGTGCACCGATATCTGCAATAACTTTTCCTTCAAGAGAACCTACCGCTTCACGCACGCGAAACCATTTTTTTTCGGCTCGCCATTCAGCATCAATATAATTGTCAAAAAAATTGAATGGGCCTTTTTTCCAAGGGCAAAGTTTGTGAAGCAATAATTTTAAGTCTTGATGCTGTTCGATAGTAATTTCATTTTTATCGCCGATGGTAACAACACCATTCTGACAATGAAATAATTTCGTTTTAAAATGAGGTAACGATTCTAGTTCTGGAAAAATCGGCAACATGTAATTTTTCTTTCATTTCATTAAATATCCAATATGTTAAAATAAAAGCACAGCTATGTTGAAAAAAATTATCATCGCATTTTTTTTACTTGAACTCAGTCGATGTATTACTCAAAATGATACGGTCGATATCAACATTACAACACTTCCTAACTCAAAGCCAATACTCGATTCGCTGTCAAAAAATGAAATTTCTCCCACGCAAAAAATAAATAAATTTTTAGAAGCCCATCCCCAATTTATCACGTCTATCCAAGATATTCTTTTGATAGAGCGGGCGAAGGAACTTATGCTCCAAGGAAAAACAGAGGAAGCAAATTTGATATGGTTAAAATCTCTCGAACAATCTCCAACTGAAAAATCAGGCGAAAAAGCTTTTATTGGATTATTAAAGA
This sequence comes from uncultured Oligoflexales bacterium, assembly GCA_964521975.1. Lineage (GTDB taxonomy): Bacteria > Bdellovibrionota_B > Oligoflexia > Oligoflexales > CAZFSQ01 > CAZFSQ01. The sequence goes on from CAZFSQ010000200.1 coordinate 3,484, forward strand.
GTTCATGCATTAAAGAACAATATCAGATAGCTGATTTTACAAAAACAATCTTGCAAAAAACAACATCCATTAAGCAAAGTATTTATCTCATCAAAAAAAGTTATGACTCTCGACAGAAACAATTAGAAGAAGATATCTTAAAGCATTCTCCTGAGTGTATTATCCCTATCAGTAATCTTCAAAACCCTTCGTCAACCGTACAGCAACCCGATAAAAATTTGTTGCCTCCCCAAGATGCACAATGGATTTATGATGAACAAGAAATCGAAAAAATTTTTCAAAACTATAAAAATATTTTACATATCGGAACTGAAGACCAGAAAAATAATTGGGAGTTGGCGTTAAATAAGCTTCCAAAACTCATTAAAGATTTTTTTGCAATACGGCTACTGTTATTAACCTCTGAAACAAAAATAAGAGCCAAAGAACAACTTGAAAAAATTATACAAACTAAATCCACGACAGCTAAAAGTGAACTGCCTTGGATTTATATTTTATCCCTCCGTACTTTAATTCAAACTTATCGCGAGAATGGTGATCGCCAAAAGATTAAAAACTTATATGTGCAACTCGTTCAAACCTGGGAATCTTTTGATACTTTCAAAAACAAAAAGTTTAGAGAATTTACCCCTAATCAATATATTGCTAGAACTGATGATTACATTTGGGCTTCTCGCTATTTTTCGATGTATGGAGAATATGCTCAAGCAAAAAAAGTTGCTAATAAAGCCCTACTCTTTTGCAATCAATTTTTTGTGCAGTATGTTCAGATCAGCGATGTACAAAAAAACAAAATGCATGATTTACGTTTTGAGACATTGCACATTCTGGCTTTCCGCATTGCTCTCGAAGAAAATCAACTGGAAAGTGCTGTTGCGTGGGCCACTCTCGCTCTTAAAACCCAAGGACTGAAAAGCGAGTGGCAGGATCAGTTTGCTTGGTATTTGGGCCTCTATCACTATCTCAATCAAAATTATAACCAAGCTATTAAAACTTGGGAGAGCCTTATTAAAGACGGAATGGAGAATGAATTAAAATCCAGAGTATATTTTTGGCTCGCCCGCTCTTATCAAAATCTTAACCAAACAACTGAAGCACAGTTTTTTGCTAAAACTCTCGTCGAAGATTTCCCGCTCAGTTTTTACTCTGTCGTCGGAATAGAAAAAGCACAGATTATGTCAGAGAAAAAATGGAAAAATCAGTTTAGCTCTTTACCTGATTTACAAGAAAAATTTTTAAACACCAGCCAATGGAATATTAGAAAAGGAAAAAACGAATTTTCACCTGAGTTTAAATTATTGCTGATCCGTGCAGAAATTATGGCCAGTCTTAATATTGAGGATTGGAAATCCCTTACGCTAGATGAATATGAAAATTTATTACGAAAAGAGTTTATCTTAGAGCAAGATACCGAAGTTTATGTGCAGTTTTCCAGAATTTGTTATGTTGCTGGAAATTACTTAAAAGCCATACGCCTAACATCCGAAATGCTGGATGCTCGTCCTGATTTTTGGCAGGTGTGGCCAGATCAATTTTTTGTTTTTTTCCCACGCCCCTATTTC
>CAZFSQ010000201.1:0-5041 GCA_964521975.1 uncultured Oligoflexales bacterium
ATTTCTCGTCACATGCTCACAAGTGGTCTACAATTTTTTTTATTCTTAAAATTTTAAATATTATTTGAGGGAGGTGTGTTTTTTAAGTGCAAAACGTTAGTTTTGCAACACGGCCATTAATGATATTGTGAAGGGTCTCAATGTACCAAAAATAATTACCATTGAAATTTTTGAAAAATCTAACAAGGCGTTATTTATTGCTCTACAAGATAGATTAATTGTTCCTTATTCTTTAGCTCTTACAAAAGAATCACCCATCAACGAAGAAAGTATTCATTTGGCTAAAATTGTTTCCGCTCATGAATATGGCCATGCTATTTTTAAAGCTAATTCAGGAGATTTAATTCCACCTACTGATATTAGAAAACCAAAATATAATTTGCTACGCGGTGCAATGGATGAATTATTTGCTGATGTTATTGCCATTTACTATGCCCAAGATTTGACAGCAGTTGCCAAGGCACAATTATTTCTCAACCCTAAAGCAACCAATCTCCGAACTTTTGATCCTCACGATAAATCAGAAGCTCTTGTGGGAACAAACACGACGGATGCACTTAATCCCATACGACGCATTTTAGGAAAAAAAATGGATTTAAAAAAACAGGGTCATATTCATCATCTCATCAAGATTTTCGCCGAAGAAACTTTGAGTTTAAAACTCGAAGATGCAGAAAAAATTAGCTATCAACAATTGAGTGAAAGATTACAAAAGAGATTGGAATCTATCGAGTTTTAATTTTGAAGTGACATGAAAGCCAAAATGTCATTTGACACAAAAACCTCTCTAACATAGACTTCTTGGTTGACCAGCCAAACTAATAACAAAAAACAACAGGAGGGGTTATGGTAAGTCGCTTTATTGGTTTTTTTATTTTTTTACTTTCATCATTTATTTTTTCTCACACAAATTTTGCAGGCGATCTCAGCACACAACTAATTACTGAGTTACATAAAGTAGAGGGACAACGTGGTCTCCTCTTTCAAGACAATCATTTGATTCAACCCGTTTCAACTGATGATGGTTTTTTTGTTGAGATACTCTCTACGCGAGGTGATGTTCTTGCTAATTTTCCTGTCGAGTTTAATTCTAAAGTTCGAGGCATCCTTCCCGCAGGAAAATGTCATGTTTTAATTTATGGCATCTATGGATTTTCTATTCTTAATTCATGTCTTGAAAGTAAATATCAAACCACTTACCTTTTTGAAAAAGATTTCAACTTAGACTATTTCGCCTGGTGGGGAGGCGGTAACGGTTTAGACACTTTTTATTTTACCGAACCTAACGAAGGAATTATCGTTGTTAAATTTTCTGGAAATAACTTTACGAATCCACAAGTCAAAAAAATTGGTGAACAAATTAGTTTTACCACCAACCTTACTCTCACCGATCCAACGACACTGTGGATCTCTACACATTTCAATGTGTGGAAAGCTGATTTATCCACAGGTGAACGAAAAGAAATGTTCTTAAAAAAAGAACTCGGTGGTTTTAAACGAACCTCTGTTTGGGAAAATGGAAATAATCGTTTGTTATTAATTTCAACTCAAGATGAAAATAAATTTTCTGCCATTGACTTAAAGGCTCAAAAGCCTCTCTATACCATGACATTACCTGGGGAACCTTCAGGAGTTGTAAATTTAGGAAAATGCGTTGTCATGACAACAACACAGGCTAAAAAAGTTTATTTCTTGAACCCTCTCAATGGTGAACAAATCGCTGTTTGGAATGCTAATGATGCAGGAGATCGCTTGAAGGCTCCTTCTGAAATCGCTTTGGATCAAGATTCTAAAACAGTTTTTTTAAGATCAGCGTACCCATGCCCAACTTGCGAAGTGACACAGAGCAGCCTTTGGAAAATGCAAGAATCGGATGATGCCACATTTAATAAGTGTTTAAATTAAAAAATATAGGAGCTAATTAATCATGAAAATATTCCACACTATTTTTATTCTGCTTAGTTTAACTCAAATGGCATTTTCAGAGGAGGATTGGGCCGTCGATACTCATGCTTATGGTGGAGGAGATTCTGAAGGCATCGCTTATAAAAAGGGCGAGCAAATTGTTACCTCTGAATTAAATGTTTATCGTAATAAATGTGAAAAAAGTGAAGGCGAATATTCCATGACACTTCGCAGAGGATTTTGCACTCCCTACGATCCTAATGACCTGTTTAACAAAATTGAATGTCTTGTAAGGGGGCGAGGTCTTTGCAAATTACCGGTTTTCAAAGTTTCCATTTCAACAAACGATGAAGAAGGAAATAAGAATGATGTGATTGAACCGGGGGAAACTATTTCCGTTCTGGTGACTATTCAAAACCAAAAATCTGTGACTGAAGATGCTTTAACTCTGACGACATCGCTTGCCGCAGAAAATTCTTTAGTTGAAATTTTAAATCAAAATCTTTCTTTCGGCGAAATCCCCGCTAATTCTCTAAAAACAAAAAGTCTTAAAATTAAATTGTCACCTAATTTTCCTTGCGGTGATGAGCTTAGTTTAAAATTTGATCTCGTTGGCTTAGTAAGTTCTCGTTCATCAACTCAAACTCTCACTGTGGGACAAAATGTGGGAAAAGTTATTGTCTTATCCGAAGAGGATATCAATTTACCTTTAGGACAAAGCTACCCCATCGAAGTTGATGCTCCTGAAGAAGCTAAAGTATATAAAGTTAGATTAAAATACACCGCACGTGTTAATTACCCTGCTCATTATCGAACATGGCTTACGGCTCCAGAAGGAAAAAATTCTTGGGCATATTACAACAATGAATCACGTCAGAATTTAACATTTGATGAAGATCTTACTGCTAAATTTCAAGGTGCTGCAATTAAAGGAACTTGGCACTTATCTGGTGACATGGCTAACGGTAATGCAGGATCATTTACCAGTTATCGTTTGTCAATTGTTCCACGTGAGTTTAAGTGTGAGAAAAATTAGGGTTAGATGGCATTTAAAGATCTTATCCTGAATATTAAAAATTTTCCTAAGCAAGTAATTAAAAAAAATGATACTCAACATTTTTTTAATTATGAAAAAATTTCTCTTAGCGATTTTTATGAATGTAAAGTACGAGGAATTCACCATCTTACTTTACAACCGAACTCAAGATCATCTTATCCTCATGCAGAAAGTCATGAGGAAGAATGTGTTTATGTATTAAGAGGGAAAGTTTTTGCTTGGATCAATGGTTTCATTTATCCATTAGAAGCTGGACATTTTGTTGGGTTTGTCGCGGGGACAGGAATTTCTCATACTTTTATCAATATGGATTCTGAACCATGCGAACTTTTAGTTATTGGAGAAAAAACAAAAAAGGAAAACCTATGCTCATTTCCACTTAATCCAGAATTTAATTCTGATAAAATTTTTTGGACAAAATCACCCAATCATTTACTAGGTTCTCATCTTGGAATACCGAAAGATAAAACAACCTCTCTAAGAAATCCAAACGAGAATCCTATGATTGCGAATTGCAATTCTTTAAACCACTATGACGGTTTTTTTTATTCTGTTGATCCTAACCAAGAAACATTTGGTAAGGGTTTAAGACTATCAAACATTGTTGGTCTTAAAAAAATTGCTTTCAATCATGAAATTTTGGAACCAGGGAAAAGATCCTCCTGGCCACATGCTCACTTGAAAGAAGAAGAATTTGTCTATGTATTAGGCGGCCAATTAACTGTTTGGCTTAATGGGTTTGAATACCTCTTACAGAAAAATGATTGCATTTATTTTCCACCAGGAACTAACATCTCTCATTGCTTGCAAAATAAATCCGATGCAATTGCTAGTTATATTTGCATAGGTGACTGTGAAGACGACATGACGGATAGAATCCATTACCCACTTCACGAAGCAAGAAATCAGCAATGTAAAGAGATGGGGTTTCTGTGGGAAGATCGACCTCCTACCGATTTTTATTTGTAATTATTGCTTTCAATACTAATTTTTCTATAACATAAAAGCTATTGACATCTGTCTCTCATAGGTGACAATAGAGATGTGCGGATTTATAAGAGACTTATTAAAAAATACGTTACCTCTTCAGGGCAATGTCCTTTTGATGAATGGTTTGATAAATTAGACGATATAAAAACTCAAGCTATTGTTTCCAACAGACTCAATCGAATCATTCAAGGCAATTTCGGAGATTGTAAAAAAATAACGAATAGAATAAACGAACTTCGTATCAATTTTGGACAAGGTTTACGTATTTACTTTTTTGAAGAAAAAAAAGATATCGTTATATTACTTTGCGGAGGTAATAAAAGTACGCAAGTGCGAGATATTAAAAAAGCGATAAATTATTTGGAGGATTATGATGCGTAAAAAATTATTAGATTATGAAGAAGGTTTAATCCAGAAACTACGAAAACCACATTTTGCAGCAGAATATTTAACCGCAGCTCTTGAGGATGAAGATGAAGGTGCTGATGAACGTTTTCTTATCGCTCTATCTCATGTTGCCAAAGCATACGGCATGTCCATGCTTGCTAAAAAATCAGGACTTGCACGACAAGCCCTCTATCGAGCCTTATCCGAATCAGGAAATCCAGAGTTATCCACCGTAAAACATCTGTTAGATGCTATAGGATTACGATTTACTGTCGAAAAAAAGAGGGCTTAATAGAGTTGTATGTAATATTAACTTGCCAAATCCGTTCCAACATCTACCTTGCCACGAATCGGTCGAACATTCGTGCGAGTTGATTTCTTGGTTTTAAGCTTAGGAAATATCACATCAATCACTTCATCAAATTCTTTAACAAAAGACACCTTTATTTTTTTCTTGAGACTCGATGGCAATTCTTCAAAATTGGATTTGTTTTTGAATGGAATTATCGCCTGATCCACACCTTCACGTAAAGCAGCTAAAAGTTTTTCCTTCAATCCACCAATCGGCAACACTTTGCCATGCAGTGTAATTTCTCCTGTCATCGCTACTCGCGATTCAGGTTTTTCGTTAAGCAATGCTGACAAAATCGAACTCGCTATCGTAATCCCTGCACTTGGCCCATCTTTAGGGACGGCCCCCGC
>CAZFSQ010000202.1:0-5032 GCA_964521975.1 uncultured Oligoflexales bacterium
CTTTTATTATCTTCATTGATTCTCCTTATTATTTTGGTTTAAATTAAGACCTAAATTATAGTCTTTAAAAAGATCTTGTCAATATTTTTAATTGACCAATTCCAACCCCGCACCCTCGCTTCGGCTACTAACGTGCCTCCGCGTTGGGTGATATTGAGGATCTTGCAAAGTGTAAAAAGGTAAAAGTGTTAAGGGTAAATTGTCCTCAGCAAACGGAGGCCAATGAAGCTGCTGCGATTCGCCGGTCTAAAGCCGCTACGATCAGCCGAACGGCAGTCCGAGCCGCTGCTGAACCAACTGCCGCCGCGAACAGATTCTTTATCAAACTGCCACTGCCATACATTACCCACTAAATCGGACATGTCTTGACCATTTCGTATCACTGTTTTTATTTCTACTGGTTGCGTTTTGCCATTTGAATTACTGACATTCCATGCCACATCAGAAATTGTATTATTACTTTTACCCTCTATAAATTCCCCATTATCCCGCCCAGAATCTTTTAACATATATTCATATTCGGCTTCTTCAGATAATCTAAATCCTTCGGCTGATGTTATCTTTCCATCAGAAGAACTGATCTTAAGCTCTCCGCTAATTGCCTCTAAAGTTCCATCTTCTGCTCGACCCTCAAACTTCACCCCACTCACATCAAATACAGGTTCTAAACCTGCTCGCTCAGACATTCGATTGGCAAAAATAATAGAGGACCACCACGAAATATATTCTACAGGATGACGCGGCAACATCTTAATCTTTTTATCACCAACTGCAATTTCTATACTCTCACGACCATCTTTAAAATGAGATGGATTTTCTCCCATCACTTCTACCCATTCAGCTTGGGTTACAAGATTGGGCATCATTTCAAAATTATGATCTATCTCTATTCTTTTTTCTTTTCCAACTTCTCCCATCATAAAACTACCCTTGGAAAATTTGACCATATTACGCATTCCAAGAGGAAGTTCTCTTGATTTATTTTCTTCTTTTTCGCGAAAATCCATCCCAACATAATATTTGAATGTTAATCCATCACAGCTAAATCTTTCTACAGCATAAGATTTTATAAAAATAATCTGATTGGACATAAATAAAAAATTAAAAAACGGGGCATAAAATTTTTCCTTTTTTGATGTTATATTCTTAATTTTAACAAAGACCTGCTAACTAAGGCAATACGGCCAGTAATTTATCAACACTCAATTGATACACAACTTTTTTAGATGTCTTCGATTGAATCTTATCTCGAATATTTTTCTTCTTCGTTACAACCACACACGGAATATTTAATTCTCCGCTAAATCTCCAACAAGCACTTGTAATATCGGGTTTTCCTTCTTTGGCCTCAACCAACAACCAAGGTTTATGATTGCATGTAATTAAAAAATCAACTTCCGCTCCATCGTGCGTTCGGATAAAAAACAATTCATATTTATCCCCAAACCTATCCGTCCAAAGTGTCACAGCTCTATAAAGAGAAGAGGCAACAAAATTTTCAAACTTTTTTTCTTCTCCTCCCATACACCAATCATGGTAATACCATTTTTTTTCTTTCTTTAATGCCCGATTTATTTTTTTTGTCCATGGAGAAATTGAAAAAATCAGCTGCACCTTCTCCAGTGCCAATAACCACCTTTTAACTGAATTGTGAGACGCCTCAAGCTGTTGGCCAAGACTTAAGAAACTTACTGTATCTCCAATTTTTGGTTGAATTAATGTGAGAAGTATTTCGATTTTGTCATATTCAATGATTTTCGATAAATCGCGAATGTCTTCCCGCGTGATTAATTCATTATGCTGCCTTGACCATCTTTTCAAAAATTTTTCTGAACCCGAAAAAAAAGGTTCTGGAAAACCAGACAGTATAAGTAAATCTTCTAAACCATCAATTTTTTTTCCTTGAAATGCCTCATGAATTAAATCTTCACCATGACGATATTCTTTAAAATCTTCTTTTCTATAATCACCTAAATTAAGTGGAAACATGTGGGTTTCAAAATAACGACCCACCAACGAGTCTCCACTTTTTTTGAAAAGATCGAGCCTTGCACTACCCGTAACAACAAATTTGCAATCTTCTTTACTCGTATCATAAATTCCTTTGAGTATATCTTTCCATTTTGGCCTCTTATGGATTTCGTCAAAGCAAACCCAATCTCCTTTTCCTTCAATATTCTCTCTAAAAAAAAGGGGATCATTTCTAAATTTCGACCTAACCAAAGGCAAATCCCAATTGTAATAATTTTCTGGATTACAAAAATATTTTTTAACGAAAGTTGTTTTCCCTACCTGCCGAGGACCACTAATAAAAAGCATCCTCTCTCTTAACCAGGAGTCCGATTTGCAGTATTTTAATATGGCGTAAAATTGTTCCATCATAGACAATTTTACGCGTAAAATTGTCTATGATCAATCAATTTTACGTGGATTACACAACTAAAATAATCTCTGCACTGAGAAAAGATTGCTCAAATCTTTGCCAATGGGAGAAATGGAGACTGTAACAAAGATAATAACGTCCCCTTTACTGAGCCAACTTTCGTTTAAAAGTTTTTCATTCACTCGCGGGAAAACTTGGTCAATATTTGGTTCGATATCGAGACATAGTCCTGTCACGCCTCGAACAATTTTTAGTTTCTGTAATACTTCTTTTGAAAAAGTAACGGCAATCACAGGAATCGGAGCACGGTAACTTGCCAGCCGAAGCGGGGTGTTTCCTTCTTTGGTGATACAAACGATCGCTTTAGCTTTGAGTCTCTCGGCTGTTTTATACGCCGTATAAGATACCGCATCAAATTCACCTTTAATTGCAGGAGCAAGTTTAATCCAATTGGGGGCAATGCCACTTTTTTTCTCGGCACTCTCAATAATTGACCGCATCATTTGAAGAGATGGTTCGGCATTACTGCCAAAGGGAATTTCTTCCGAAAGAACCACTGCATCTGAACCGTCAAGTACCGCATTGGCTATATCGGATACTTCAGCCCTCGTCGGTGTGATATTTCTTCGCATTGAGCCCAGCATCTCGGATGCCACAATCACTACTTTGCCAAAATCGTTTGCCCGTTGAATCATTTCTTTAGTCACAATTGGGACCAAAGAAGGGTTCATGGAAAGTGCCATCTCCATCCGTGGGACAAACAATCCATCCACATAGGGTAAATATTTATTCACTGATTTTGAAATCGAAAAAGAATCTACATTCAAAAAAATCCATGGAGCTAATTCCTTAAACTCTTTCTTGAGCCTTTCTCGTAATTCCGCTAATTCTTTCGGTTGGCTCACGCCAGGAACAACAATATATTCCACGCCATTTTTTAAAAGTGATTTCAATTTATCGAGTGGAATATCGGAAATACTTGGGACTGGTTTTGTCTCTGGAACATGAATTTCCATGTGGGAAAAAATCTTTCCCCCTTGTTCCACAAGAGCCGTGATCTTATTTTTTTCAATATTTTCTACTTTCAATAATAAATTTCCATAGCCAAAAAAAACATGGCTGTCTTTTTTAAACATTTCCCCCGTTTCGCATTTACAGTGGATAAAGATTTTATTTTTGTCCCTGGCTAGTTCGTCTAAATCTTTTAAATCTTCTGGATCTATTTTTTCAAGCGTTACCCGATCTCCTAGATTTAGATCCCTTGGTTCTTTTAATTTCGAAATTCTCCCTCGCACCGAAGGTAAAAAATCCATGAGAATTGACGGCGGAACAAGATGATTTTTTTCCGCCTCTTTTCTTATTTTAGAAATTTTATCGCGAACAGAAGTAACAGAATCTTCGCCAAGAACAAGTCTAAGACAATCCACCTCTAAGGCCCCAATTTTTTTTATCCAAAAATCATCTAAAATATCAGCATAAAAAGACCAAATGATTTTAGTTTGAGAATGAAGAGGTGTTAGTTTTTCAAATTGTGTCATATTAATTGTCTATTCTAATTTATTTCCCATTCTAATATCCTCTGCCCCTATTTTTTCCTGCCAACTGTATTTCAAATTGTAACTGTCCTCAAATAACAAAACAACTGTGGAACCAAGATAAAAAATCCCAAGCTCATCTCCACATTTTAATTTTTTATGAATCTCTTTAACTTTTCTCTCGTATCTTTCTTCTCCCCAAAAAGGAGATTTCATATTTCCAACATTCAACGCTGCTACCATAACTAAAAAATATTTTCCAAAATCACTCGAAAATTCAAATACCATCCTCTCGTTCACACCAAACAAGTTTTTAATCCGCGTCACGGCCATTTCATTCACGGGCCAAAGTTTTCCTGGAAAATAGTGAATATTCTCTAACTGACTGTCGATGGGACAATGAACTCTGTGGTAATTATGAGGAGCCAAATAAAGTGTAAAAGACCAAAGAGGGTTCTTATAATTTTTAGAAATTTCTTCTTCTGTCTTACCGATGAGTTCTGAAACTTGATAGGTCATCCCTTTTACTTGTAAACCCTGTCCATTTTTAATTGGTGAACTGATCGTCAGTTTACCGTCCACTGGAGAAATGACCTCTCCTCCTATTGGCCTTAAACCCGTTTTTAATCTTCTACCAAAAAACTCTCCAATATTTTGATATTCACTTAAATTTTTTTCTGCTTCTTCTATATTTATTTTAAAAAATTTAGCGAAAATAAAAATTGAAAAAGTTGAAATTGGCTTTGGAAAATTAATTTCTACTAATAATCTTAAAATGTGGCTTAGAATTTTCTTTGGTAAAATATATAAAAAACCAAGAAATGCATAAGAGATAAAATTACTTAACTGGCTACTCACAAAAGAAACCCTTGTCTTAAAGATTAAAGTAATTGAAAGTGATAATATAAATGATTTTTATAATTGAGGGGAACAAAATAAAATGCAGCCGATCAAAATTCATCGCACAAAAATTAAAGTTGAAACATCGATCACACAAAATAGCATTAAAAAGCCTAATCACCTAAAATCCATCTCTGAAAACTCTGCCAAAACGATTGCCTCTGGTTTTTTTCATCAACTTCTTAAAGATGGTTTTCAACCCAAGGATATTATC
>CAZFSQ010000203.1:0-4968 GCA_964521975.1 uncultured Oligoflexales bacterium
GTTCTATAAAACCATTGATGTTCTGCTGAATTGTGAATAATAGGATTAGATGAATCTGATATAGGAGATAATATTGGCTCTTCAAATAATGAATTGATGTAGGTAACAGCTAAATTAAAATTTAGATTTGATAAGAAATTGTCTAAATAAGAACCACCAATATTGGTGTGAGCACCAGCGGTTGTAACACCTAAAAACTTACCATCAAATGTATGCCCTTGTTCAATCAGATTGGTTACCGGAAAAAGAGTACGAAATTCATCATTAGCATTGATCTGAAAACCAGAAATAACAGAATCAGCAAATACTAAATCATGCTCTAAGCCTTCACCAGTGGCAACTGGGTCAAATGATACAACAGCCTGTGCAATGGTATTTGGTTGTATTAGAGTCGGTACATTAATATTGGTTTGTTGATTTATGGTGTTTTCGTTTATATATTTTGGATCTATAACTCCTATTTTATCAATTAATTGCGTTAAGCCCGCTGCTTCTGGCACACCTCTACTGAAGCTAACGTTAATAACACGCACTTTAACATCGGGATTTTCTGCCTTCCATTTATCAACCTGTCTCGCAAAATCCCGATAAGCCATACCAACTCCCACATCATAACTACCACCAGTGATAGCATCTATGGTCCCAGCACCTCTTCCTTCCGTTCCAACTCCTGGAGTGTAGCCAACACCAATATTAGGGTTGTCTCTAGCAATCAACCTAAGTTGGCTCTCTAATATCCCAACGTTAGTTAAATGATTTGGATCGTTAATAGCGTCATTTCTGGTCCCATCTTGCAGAACAAAATAAACCTTAACATTTGGATCTTGCGAAAAATTTCCAAATGTAGGAGTTTGCATGGCATTTAATTGCTGCTTGGCAAAATCATAAGATGCTAGATCGGTTTCTGTTGCAAGCCGTCCTGTGATACCATCTTGAGTTTGTACTGTTTCGTTTGTCATATTTGCTATGTTTTTATGGTTAATTGTTTATGGTGATTAAAAGGTTTTGGTGAAGGCTAGTGTAACATTGCGTCTGGTCCAATGTTTATTACCATGTTTATCTAGAATAGGTAAGACGAGGCTTATATCTACATCCATATAAACATTTAGAGTTCTATCATCTACTTCGACATAAATTCCTGGTCTATAAGAATAATCTTCTATTGATATATCCTCTATTTTCTCATGATGGAGCACTTGCTTTCCTTTAAATATTTCATCTAAATCAAGTTGATATTCATGCTGCTGCCTATCTTTTGAATTCCATTTAACATCAACAGGGCCAGAAAAAGCTATGAGAGCTGTAGTGGTTGCCTTTATTCTTTTTTCCTCATAAGGAACTCTGTCTCTACATTACACCTCTCTTATGTATGGAATACCTGCATAAACAACTCTTAAATCACTAGCATTGTAACAAGCTACACCAAAATTATGGCGTTTAAACGTAAGATCTGGTTTTTTGGTCATAGCGGTCATGGCTTTACTTTGATTAAAATTTAATATTAAAAAAATTGTATAAAGAGCTGTAAATAGCTTATTTTTTAAAAACATAATTTAAGGTTTAATATTTATTTGATGTGCTTCGGGACACTTCTTAATTAAAGTGTCCAGCATCTTTTTCTGTTTTTTATTAAGTTGATTTGCAGCAATTGGTCTCTCTGGATTTTTAACAGCAGCACAAAAATCCTTATTTCCTGATCTCAGGCTTTTTTCAATTAACGGTAATATTGATTTCGGAGCTAATCCTGATTCATTGGCGGCTTTAATTAAAACAAAATTACTGTGCAGCAGTTCGTAGGAATAGAAGTAACCAAGCAACACTCCCCAGCGTAGCATTTGCGAATCTTGGTCTGCATTAATAAGGTAGGTAGTAAGATCATAAAATGAGAAATATGGAGTTTGCCTTATCTCATCAACCCAGGCGAATTGATGATCTTTTTTTGAATCAATCGAAAGAGCATTTACAAAAGCAGAATAGCTAACTGTAAAATCAGGCTTTATATTCTTGTCATTCTTGTTTTTTACTTTCTCAAGCTCGCTTAGCTTGAGTATATATGACTTTATTCTTTTATAGTTCTTTAGAGAAATGAAATACTCTTCCTTTATTTCTTCATTAAATTTTGGATCAAATTTGAAATAAATTTTTGGATTTAGAATTTGCTTTAATAGCTGCTCATCTTTTACAACAAATAGTAAGCCATTTTTAATGCCAATAATATTAATACCGTTATTATCGTGTGATACGATAACTATCTGATAAAGATTTCGAATAATTTCCCGATGCAAATGCAGAGTTTGCGAAGAGATATCACCTTTTAAAATTGGCTTTTCTAATGGTTCATGATCAAGTGCAAAAAGAGGAATAGCCTGATCTTCAAGTTTATTAGCACAGTCAAAACGAGAAAGATATTCCGGATGTAGAGATTTGGCTAGTAGATAATCGTGGAAAAAAGCAACAAATGGAGGATTAGATGGAATGGTGCCGTTTATTAGGTCCGAAGAATTTATAACATCACAACCTTTCTGAATTTTCTTTAAATCAGGAAAAGCAGCAGAATCAATCTTGACGAGAGGAATTGATCTTTGTATTTCAATTATATCAGCCTCTGTCTTTCTCTTATCAGCTTCTATTGCAATTTGCTGATTTTGGATAACACGATTTTGCTCCCTGATAATTTTTTGCTCAGTAGCCTCGTCTAATTGACTATCAGCAAAAGCATTATAAGTGAAAGCCAATAACAATATAACTGTTAGTTTGGTGATTCTTGTGGTTTTATTGTGTGGTGATTTCATACACCTTTACATAGTTATTTTTATTATTTTCAAAGTTATTGCACTTTATTGAAATTGCCGTTAAGAATTTGATGTACAAACTTGTGTTACAAAAACTTAAATCCTTCCTTAATAAGGAGACCTGTTAAAAAGGTAAACCACATATTCTACACAAAACTGAAGCGCTGTCAAGAAAATCTTTCATTTTTTTACCAATTTTTACAGAAAACTATAGCACTTTGCTCAATTGGGCTGTTGCAAATCAAGATTTTCGGTTAAGCTTGAGTTATCTTGAAGCCTTATAAATACTGAATGTAAAAAATGGAGACGGGTTTGGTTCGAATCCTTTCCTCTCCGCCAGTATTCTTGTTGCAAACCGAGTCTCCCGTAGGTTTTTGCAATTTTTCCTATCCCTTTACCAGCCGAGTGTTAGCGGCTTCTTGCAGCTTTTTAGTTTTGATTTTCATCTGCACTTTTTCTTCTCTGTGGTCAGCTAATTTTGCATCATTCTTGGCAAATTTTTCTCCGTTTCTCCGTTTCACGTTCACCGTTTTCAAAAAAGGCGTACATCGGTAAATATTGGTTTCGTGGCATATTTCTTAATATGAAGTTCGCAACTTCCACATGCTACTGCGCGTGATTTTTTAAGTTTTTGCTAACTTCTCTCTTTTGGTGCTAAAATCTTTTCTTGAAAAGTATAAGGTTATACTTTATAGTTTATGTTTTATTAAAACCATGAGGTAGAAAATGGATTACAAAACACTAACCGAAAAAAAGAAAATTTTAGACAAGCACAGACCTTTTGACGCTGCGCTGGTAAAGAATTTGGAAGAATGGTTTAGAATCGAATTAACCTACACCAGTAACGCAATTGAAGGAAATACTTTGTCGCGCGCTGAAACTGCTTTGGTTATAGAAAAAGGTTTAACGATCGGCGGAAAATCAATCACTGAACATCTTGAGGCAACTAATCACGCAGCAGCTTTAGACTTCGTTAAAGAGCAAATTAAGCGGAAAACATCTGATTTACGAGAAAGAGACATTCTAAAAATTCACGAAATTATTTTAGATCGAATCGATAAAGAAAACGCTGGGATTTATCGCCGACTTCCTGTGCGAATTTCTGGTTCTGCAGTTGCTTTGCCAAATCCAAGAAAAGTTCAAACCTTGATGGATGAGTTTTTTTCTTGGCTTGAAAATGAGAAAAAAATGCACGCAGTTGAGCTTGCCGCCGAAGCGCATTATCGCTTCGTGACAATTCATCCTTTTATTGATGGCAATGGTCGCACTGCACGTTTGTTGATGAACATGATTTTGATGATGAATGGATTTCCACCTGCAATTATCCGAAAAAATGATCGATTGGCTTACATTAAATCTCTGGAAAAACCTCAGCTAGTTAATGCTGAAGGAGATTCAAAGAATGATTATTTTAAACTAATCGCGATGGCTGTTGATCGCTCATTAAACATATATCTCAAAGCAATTGATGGCGAGGTTGAAAAACCAGAATCCGAAAAACTTCTAAAAATTGGTGAGCTTGCTAAAGCAACAAAACAAACCGTTCCAACGATTCGTCATTGGACAAAAGAAGGATTATTGCAAGTTGCAGAAGTGACGAGGTCGGGCTATCAGATGTTTAGTGAGGAGATGGTTGAACTGGTTAAGAAAATTCAGGAGATGAAGGATAAGAGAATGACTTTGGATGAAATTAAAGAAAAATTAAAAACAGGATAATCAGTAGACTTTTTTCCAACAAAACTTCGACAAGCTCAGCCATGACATCAAGAATCCACAAAACTCACATTGACTAGAATTGGAAATAAATGAAAGGATTATAGGTCGAAGCTGAAATTCTTAAAATCGACAATAATAAAATTATCACTAAGGCTGCATCAAAAATAATAATAAAAATTTTATTTTTTCTGATCAATTTTAAAGCAAGATTTTTTACTAATGGCGAAAAGCCAATCAAGGCTAAAACGAAACTCATTATAATAAAATGAGAATGAGTTAAACGAATTAGATTACTAGAAATTTCAATAGCTTCACTGTTAAAAAACATTTTTTTCAAAAAACCGCTGGAATAGCTCAAATCATGACTACGGAAGAATACCCAACCAATCATTACTATAAAAATTGTATAAAAATATTGTATAAATTTTGGTAAAAAATTTAAAAAATTTTCTATCACTTT
>CAZFSQ010000204.1:0-4961 GCA_964521975.1 uncultured Oligoflexales bacterium
CAATATCAGGCCAATGCAAACTTGTACCCATGCCCCCAATTTCACAATTTTTTCGCTGTTTATCTGTGGCTCGCACTAAACTAGGAACCAAATCATATGGAATCGAAAGAACACGGCCATCTATCAAATGTAACGAAAAATAATCAGGTTCAAACGTAACATCTGTTACTGCGTAATTATGGATTTTTTCTTCTAAGATCAAATTCATTCCATTGCTCCTTAATCAACTCTAAATTTTCTTGAATTAACTTTTTTGCTTTTCTAATTTCTTGAGCATTAAAACCAATACTGCTAGCCAGAATAACCTCTGGACTTAACCAATATTTTGCTCGTCCACCACCGTAAGCAACATGAATATGCATAGGTTCTTTACCTTCTTCAGAGTAAAAATAAAATCTGAACCCATTTTTTCTAAAAACTGTAGGCATAGATGACACTATTCTAACATTTTATATTTTAAACTTAAAATTTATTTTCTTTGCAACTTTTTTCATAAATTATATCAATATAAAAATAGTGAGGTGTTTTTCTTGGACTGGAACTTTATCATTAAAACCATAGGGCCAAAACTTTTTAAGTTTTTTGCTTTTAGTTTTGATCGGCCAGAAGTTTGCTCCGATCTTGTGCAAGAAACGCTTATCCGATTATTTAGAAAAGTTGAGCAAGGTGTCTATCAGGAAAAAGAAGGTTCACTTTTATCTTTTGCTTACGGCATTGCTCATTTTATAAAATTAGAATATTTAGCTCAAAATAAACTTTCATGGAATCAGAAGCATCTTACAGACAATGAACCCGATACATTTCCTTCTCAAGAATTTAACCCTGAAGAAAAACTTTTATTGAATGAAAAACTAAAAAACTTAAAATCTGCTATACAACAACTAAGCGATGCTGAATCTTCTGTCCTCAATTTTTATATTGAACAAGATTTAGGAATGCGAGAGATTGGAGAAATTTTAAATATGCCAGAGGGGACCGTCAAAAGTCACCTTTCAAGGGCCAAAACAAAATTAAAGGAACTTTTATGAATGAACAAGATCAAGAATTAAAAAAAATGTTGGAACCGCTTTCAAATTTAAAAATAGACGAGAACTATATTGAACGTTGGCAACACGCTATTGAAAAAGAAAAAATTAAACCCCCTCAAAAAATATTTCCATTTTTCTTCTTATTAGCAACTTTATTTTTAGGTTTTATTTTAGGAATGTATTTTTCAAAATTTATTTTTGATAAAAAAGATGAAAATTTTCTTATTACCCACGAAGATCCTGCAACCATCGAGTTAGTTTTCTCCAATATAGATTGAGAATTTTAATTCAGTGTTACTAACTTTTGTAAGGAGAAACAAAAAATGAACAGGCAAGTCAAAAAAATTGTTTTAGGATTGGGGATTTTTACAAGTCCCATTTTTTCAGAAGAAAAAAATGAACCCATAAACTTTAAAGATCTTTGTAAACGTTTTCGTCTTGAAGTCGAAGTTTATTTTTTTAATGAAAGCGGAACACAAATTAAAAACGTCATGCCAAGTAAAAGAGTTTATAAAGTCGCCCCTAATGAAAATGAAGAAAAAAAATCAGAGGCTTGTCAATTACGCAGCAACTGGTCTTCTACTTCATCTTTATTTAGCGGTTTACTTTATATGAGTCACCTGTGGAAAATAAATCAAGATGGTTCTATGGATGTCACGATTGAACAGTTTAAAGGTGAAACAAAGAACCATGATGGTCTCGATAGCTTGGGCAAAGAAAATTATGCGATTAAAAATATGACCCCCATTATTTGGGAATCGCGTCACCATAAAAATGAAAAAGTTATTATTCGATACACTCCATCCATTGCAATATCTACAGGCCCCATTGATATGGAGAAAGTTCCTATCGCTGGTGACGATATTATTATTAGTGACCACCTGGGTCGCGTTTGGTCTAATCATTTATCTTTGAGTGGCATGAACATCGCTCTAACAACTTTACACGGGACTCTTATTTTAAGTTATTATCCTTTTAAAGGATCAAACTTAATCGGTGTTGTGAGTGAAGACACCATGTATCTTCGCGTCAATCAAGATTTAAGAGTTGAGTTTAAAAATAGTTCTAATTTTCTTCCCGTCGGTTCCCAAGGAAATGTGTACGGCATTTATCTTCCAGATATAAAATCAGATCGTCTAAGTTCGACCTCTATCTCTGAAAGTAATGACCCCAAAGAAGTTTTGGAAAGATTAAAGCTCAAATAAAACTAATCTATAAATCTATTCTATCGGTGTGATCTCATAAGGAGCCTCTTGCAAAATCTTACTCGTAAGATTGCTGTGGCTCCACTGCACTTTTATTTTCAAATTTTTAATCGTCTCTTTTAATAAAGACGCCTCTTCATGTTCTAAATAATGCCGAATTTCCGGTCGTGCTTTAATCCCCAGTTTTTTTCCTTTGTGACGCAAAGCATAACGATGAAGATCACGAATCAAATGAAATACCTCGGTTTCTTGGGTGTTCACCCGCCCTCTACCCAAACAAAAAGGGCAATGCTCCGTTAATGAACGTTCAATGGATTCACGAGTTCTTTTTCTCGTCATCTGCAAAAGTCCTAGCTCACTAATTTTGAGCACATTGGTTTTCGCTCGATCTTTTTTTAATTCTTCCAAAAAATTCTGGTAAACTTTTTCTTTATCGCTCTCTCGTTCCATATCAATAAAATCAATCACAATAATTCCACCCATATTTCTCACTCGTAATTGCAAGCAAATTTCTTTGATCGCTTCTAAATTGGTTTTAACGATCGTGTCTTGAAGATTGTGTTGACCTACAAATTTTCCAGTATTGATATCAAAGGTTGTCAGAGCCTCTGTTTGATCAATGATAAGATATCCTCCCGAACGCAGCCAAACTTTTTTACTAAGAGCACGTGCAATTTCAACTTCAATTTCATGAACATCAAAAAGTGGAGTTATGTCTTGATAGAGTGAAAGTTTTTTAGAAGTTTTAGGAATATTTTGATCTAAAAAATCTTTTAATGATTTAAAGGCTTCTTTATCATCCACAATTATTTTATGAATATCTTCGGTTAAAATATCTCGAATTGCTTTATGAATCACATTGGGTTCTTCATGAATAAGAGAGGGTGGGGCATTCGTTTTTTTTCTTTTTTTAATTTTTTCCCACTGCTTCAGCAAATTTTTAAAATCTTTTTGTAAACTTTTTTCGTCAACCCCCTCGGCTGCTGTTCTCGCGATCACGCCATATCCATTGACGATTATTTTCTTTAATATATCTTTGAGCCGCTGTTTTTCTTTCTCACTAGCAATTCTTCGTGATACTGCAATATTTTTATCCTCAGGAATTAAAACCAAATAACGACCAGGTATCGTTACAAAAGTTGTGGTACGTGCCCCTTTCGTTCCTAAAGGATCTTTAATGATCTGCACCATAATTTGCTGACCCGTTTTGATCATTGCTTCAATCGGTTGTATCTTTTCTGTCCTGGTTTGATCTTCAAGATCCCCGGCGTAAGGAGGCGTCTGAATATCCCCTCCATAAAGAAATCCCGATTTTTCTAATCCTAAATCTAAAAAAGCGGATTGCATCCCAGGAATAACACGACTGACAATCCCCATATAGACATTTCCCACGACACTTTTATTTTTATGCCGCTCAATAATAAGCTCTTGCAATCTATTTTCTCTCACCAACGCAATGCGAGTTTCTGAGGAATTGGCATTGATGAGAATAAAATTATTCATGCTTTGATTTTATAAACACTTCCGATGATAGAGATTGCAATATGTAACTCGCAACTTGCTCATAATTTATTTCTTGATAACAAAGATAATCTTTATAACGACATGCTTTACTACCATCCAGCGAACACGGGCGACAACCCACTCGCGAAGAAAAAGAACTGCTGAGTCGCATTCGTGTCGAAAGTCCAAAACCTTCTACCGTTGGGCCAAAAAGTAAATAGGTTGGAATATTCATCCCCTCTGCAAGTCCCCCGATCAACTCATCCCCTGTTAAAACGCAACGAGCATACTTCAAATATTGATAATAATTTTCCTCTGAAATTTTTTCACCTAGATGAACTAATTTTATTTTGTCTTTAAAAAAAGTATCTTGGAGGGGTTGGCCAAAATAAGCAACCTGTAAATTGATATTAGATTCTTCTTTTTTAACTATTTCAAGAATAACTTTTTTAATGGAATCCTCAGGTAGATTTTTAGCGAGACTTTTTGATCCTCTATGAATAAATAACCAGGATCCTTTTTCAAGTTCTGGATATTTTTTTTGAATATCATCTCTAATATTAAGAGATATTGGCTGTGATACTCTTGGAAAAAAAATGGTTTCTTGGATTTGTGTATGAAGATCTTCGGGTAAAATTTTGTAAAGAGCTTTGATCAATGTTTCTCCCGCTCTTTGATAATAAAGTTTTTTTGGTTTTAATTTACTTTCACGAATGTGAGTCTTTCTTTTCCGAAAATAATTGCTCATGACCCAGCGATAAAATTTCAATTTTGGCTCTTTAATTCGATAATAAGGGATCCGAAATCTTTTAATAACAATCTGAATAAGCCACCAACTTGAAAAACTTCGCTCTAAATCAATAAAAAATTGAATATCCTCCAATTCCTCCGAAAATTCCTCAATCGTGGAAAACAAAAAAAGTTTTTTCCTTTGTAAAAATTTAACTTGTGGGAAAAATGTTTTTAAAAAAGCATTTGTCTCTTCGTGGCCAATCCAAATAATCTCGGCCTCAACTGGCAGTTTTGCTGTTAAATCAAAACAAGCAGATGCTAAAAGGGAGCAACTCATGCTTTGGGGTCCGAAAATAGCGAATTTGAGATTTTGAATTTTTCCTGTAGAATTTAACAAAATTTACTCATTTTAAAAAAACAAAAAAAAACACGCTTTCTCTAAAAACTTTCGCTGCTTTTAGCGTACTATGAATCGAAGCTTCTGTATTCCAAA
>CAZFSQ010000205.1:0-4961 GCA_964521975.1 uncultured Oligoflexales bacterium
TTAAAAAAGATTTGATTTGTATTACCTATGACCTAGTTAAAAGTTCAGCACTGCATGGTAAAGAAATTCAAGGACAAGATGTCCGTGGATTAATTTTAAATTTATTTACCACCTCACTCATTAAATTAGGCGGCATTCAAGAATGTCATGCGGGTGACGCTGCCTTTGGACATTTTGGTGCTTTTTCCGAGATAGATGACGCTGCTATTCGAGCCATTGCCGTTGCCCAAGAATTTCGCGTTGCCTTACGGCAATTATCCAATTTACATCACATGGAATTTGAATGCGGCATTGTTGTCCATTGGGTTAAAGAGGCGATTGTTAATATCCATGAAATCTCTGCCCAACGTGGTGAAGAAAATGTCATTAAAAAATTTATATCGTCGTCCTCTCCAGAAATCGACACCATGTTTCGTTTAGAAAAACTGCTCCATCCTTTGAAAGGCAGTAGCATTTTAATCTCCGAACCCTTGGCGAATAAAATGCGTGATCACTCCCGATTAGTTAAATTAGGTCGCTGGAAAAATCATAAAAATCCTCACTGTGATATTTCATATCTTATCCCTAGCGATCAATTGAATCCTCGTGATATTGAAAATTTTCAGCAGGAATATTTTATTTTGGCAACCCAAGAGGATAAGGCAGCATAAGACGCTATGAGTCACAAGAAAGAAAATATTTTAACATTGCTTGCCGAGGAAGAGGAAAAAAATCCGCATCGGGTTATCTTTTCTTATCTCGACGCCTATCTCAACATTCAAGCAGAGCGAACCTATCATGATCTTTGGCAACGCAGTCGGGCGATCGGTGCTATTTTGCAACAACATATTTCTCCAGGAGATCGCGTGCTGCTCCTTTTTCCTTCGGGGCTTGATTTTGTAGATGCCTTGTTGGGTTGTATTATTTCTCAATTTATTGCCGTCCCATTACCCATCCCCCGCTGGAATGGTAAAGATGCTGAAAAAGTGATCCATGTGATTGAAAATTGTCACCCTAAGATAATTTTGACCGATCAAAATCATGAAGCAAAAATTAAAAAATATTTAGCCGAGAGAAATTTGGCATCTCAAATTCAAGTAATTAGCAGCGAAGATATTGCGACAAGCGAAGAAGCCGCGTGGAAAAAACCTGACAACATCTCTGGAGATACCCTTGCTTTTTTACAATTTACATCAGGTTCAACAGGACAGCCGAAGGGGGTAAAAGTTAGTCATAAAAATATTTTTTTGAATATAAATTTATTTTCTAACTCCATGAATTTGACTCATAAATCAAGAGTGCTCTCCTGGCTCCCCCACTATCATGATATGGGTCTGATTGGCTGTATTCTTGGTCCTATTGTTCGAGGCTTTCATTGCTACTTGTTAAATTCTAATATTTTTATCCAACAACCATCTTCATGGCTCATTGCTATTTCAAAATATAAAGCCACGGTGAGTGGCGGGCCTAATTTTGCATTTAATTTATGCAATCAAAAATTTAAATTAGAAAGTAATTTAGAATTGGATTTATCTTCTTTGGAAGTTTTGTTCAATGGTGCAGAGCCTATTTCCTTCAGCACGATGGAAAATTTTTATCAAACCTTTGCTAAGTATGGTCTCAAAAAAGAAGCTCTCTTTCCTTGTTACGGCATGGCCGAAGCAACTTTATTTATTTCGGGTGGTCCTTATCAAGAAGGCGTTTCTTTTGTGACCCTGAGCCGGGAAGCATTAAAATCGCATCGTGTCGCACCAGCCAAAATAAATGATCATCAATCCATCGTCTCCTGCGGACAAGTTCCTAAAGAACTCGATATAAAAATTGTTCATCCTGAAACAGAGCGTGAAGTATCTCAACATGAGATAGGTGAAATTTGGATTCGCGGAGACAGCATTTCTCATGGTTACTATGAACTTCCTGACAAAACGCAAGAAACTTTTCACAATCTTCCTTCCTCAGAAACTCCCTCAAAATTATCCCCAAATTTTCGCGAGAAATATTTTTTACGGACAGGAGATCTTGGGTTCATACAAAACCAACATCTCTTCATTACGGGCCGGTTAAAAGATCTTATTATTTATCACGGTGTCAATATCTACCCTCAAGATCTTGAATCCTGTGTCGAAAAAAATTCTCTCTTCATTAAACCTGGCTCCGTCGCTGCATTTCAAGAATTAAAATTCGCTACCGACGAACAAAGAATCATCCTGGTGGTCGAGGTACAAAGAAATTCTCGTCATGAAAATCTTTTTGAAGAAACCAAGAACATTCTTGAAAAACTTTCACAAGAATTCATTCTCCCAATTTATGATTTTATTTGGATTCAACCAGGACAAACTAAAAAAACTTCGAGTGGAAAAATTCAACGTCAAGCAACAAAGCTTGCCATAGAACGCAACGAGCTGGAAATTATTTTTGCATGGAATCGAGCTGATAAAAATCAAGAAAGAAAATTAACTTCTGTGAACAGTTCACCCTCTATCACCGGCACTCCAATTTCCAACAATAAAAATAAAAGTGATATTCTTTCCGACTTAAAATCTTGGCTTGTCAAAAACGAAGACTGGTCAGAGAGTAAACTGCAAGAAGATACACCGCTTATCCTCTTAGGTATGGACTCCGTCACCGCCATTAATCTCAATCATTATATTCATGATAAATATCATATTTCGATTCCCAATGATTTTATGTTTGATAAACCAACGCTGAATAAACTGGCTCAGTATATTCAGGATAGATGACAGGGTGGTCTTTTGTCATCTAAGGATGTCTTGTCATGCCCAATGAGCACCGAAGGTGCGAATGCCGGGGCATCTTACTAAGAGGGAAAAGATCAGAAAAAAATTACAAAATACTTTTATAAAGATCTTCTCGTTTGGAATTAAACTTATAGATCAATCGTTCTTTTTCTTTTCTTGATTTTCTTTTTATTTCTTTTTCACGCTGGATGGCTTGATCAATAGAATCATAAGACTCAAAATAGATAAGTTGAGTCACTTGATATTTTTTTGTGAACCCATCGCTCAATTTGTTTTTATGTTGATAGACACGTCGAACAAGGTTTTGTGTGACACCTGTATAAATTACGTTTTGATTAAAACTTGAAAGAATGTAGACAAAATATTTCATCGCTAGGAAATTTCAGCATAAGACTCGCAAGAATTCCAACGACATTTTGAATTAGAAAAGATCCCCAGGCAGACGCTTCGCGTCTTGGGGATGACAGAGGGAGGGGGTTTACTGTCATGCCCAACGAGCGTAGCGAGTGCCTGGGCATCTTTTTTTTGATTAAAACTGTTGCAGTAGAAAACACTACCAAGCAAGATATCTTGCTTTTTATTATTAACTAATTTAAAATATCATTAAATGATACAAAAACCTTATTTAGTATCATTTAATTGAATATTAAATTTATGAAAAAAACTATTCAACCATCACCTTTGTCTGAACGCTTGCTTCTGCAACTAGGAGAAAACTTAAAGCTGGCTCGCTTGCGTCGCGATATTCCTATTCGATTGATGGCAGAACGGGTAGGTGTTTCTTCTAATACAATTATGTCTCTTGAAAAAGGACATGGAGGCGTAAGCTTATCAGTTCTTGCAAATTTTCTTCATGTCCTTGGATTATCGAACGACATTTCTAGCATTGCCAAAGACGATGATCTAGGTCGTAAATTGCAAGATTTAAAAATTTTGCCAAGAAAGAGATCACGAAAAATGCGTAACGATAAATTATGAAAAATGAACATGATCAAACTATTGAGGTTTGGGCGGATTGGCATTTCTTTAAGCTACCCAAATTAGTTGGATTTATTACAACTCAAGTTATACGCGGAAAAGAAATTATTTCTTTTGAATATGACATAGGATGGCTAGAAAATCATTCCGCGTTGTCGATTGATCCATCACTTAAACTTTTTTCTGGACGACAGCATTTAATTGAAGATCGTCGTAATTTTGGTGCTTTTATGGATTCTTCTCCAGATCGCTGGGGAAGAACTTTAATTGAGAGACGCGAAAGTCTCATAGCCAGGCAAGAAAAAAGAAACGAAAAAAAGCTATTTGAAATAGATTTTTTATTGGGAGTTTATGATGAAAACCGAATGGGAGGTCTTCGCTATAAATATCCAGAAGGAGAATTTTTAGATTATAGTCCTAGCTATATAACCCCACCCTTTAGTTCATTGCGTGAATTAGAATCCATTAGCTTAAAACTAGAAAAAGAAAATGTTGAAAGTAATTACCAATATTCCAAATGGCTCATGATGCTTTTTGCTCCTGGTTCTTCTTTAGGGGGGGCAAGGCCTAAAGCCTGTGTTTGTGATTCTAATGGAGAACTTTGGATTGCAAAATTTCCAAGCCAAAATGATTTGTATGATGTGGGTGCTTGGGAATATATTGCACACGTACTAGCTAAAAACTGTGACCTTCTAACTCCAGAGATAAAAATTAAAAAAATTGGTTCAAAATATCATACGTTTTTATCGAAGAGATTTGATCGTCTAAATTTGAAAAGTGTTACAAAAAGAATTCATTTTTCATCTGCGATGACTTTATTGGAAAGAAGCGATGGAGACGATGCAAGTCATGGGGCAAGTTATTTAGAAATTTTAAATCTTATTATGTCAATGGGTCGCCATACTACACATGATTTGGAAGAACTTTGGAAAAGAATTGTTTTTTCTATTTTTATTTCCAATACAGACGATCATTTAAGAAATCATGGTTTCCTACTAGGTTTTTATGGCTGGATACTTTCTCCTGTATTTGACATAAATCCTTCTGTTGACAAAGATGGTCTTGCTATAAATATTGACGAGATCGACAATGCTTTAGATTTTGAGTTAGCCAAAAATGTTGGTGAATATTTTCAACTAACAAATACACAAATGAATCAAATAATTTCAGAAGTATGCTCAGCCGTAAAAAACTGGCGATCAGAAGCAAAAAAAATTGGGATATCAAAAAATGAACAAGAACTAA